>DASPVQ010000001.1 GCA_035622275.1 Thermoplasmata archaeon
GTGCTGGTCGCGTTCGACAACGAAGCGGTCGAGATGGGAAAGGCCGAGATGGCCGCCCACGGCTTCGTGATCTACGATTCCACGGCGTTCCACATCGATCTCCCGAACTCCGCCGGGTTCCCGTTCGCGACGCTCGTCGGCGGACCGCTCGGCCAGCCGATTTTCAAGAACACCGCCGCGTACGGCGCCCTCTCGGTCCTGCTCGGATTCGACGTCGCCCGGACGCGCGAGGTCATCGAGGAGCGCTTCAAGCGTCGTGGGGCCGAAGCGCTGGAGAAGAATCTGAAGGCCCTCGAGATCGGCCGCAAGGCCGCGATCGAGGCGACTGGTGTCACCGGCCGCTTCTCGGTCATCGAGGGCGACGCGCACGACCTCATCCTCACGACCGGCAACCAGGCCGTCGCGCTCGGGTTCGTGGTCGGCGGTGGACGCTTCTTCGCCGGCTACCCGATCACGCCCGCCACCGAGGTGATGGAATACCTGCAGCGGTACCTTCCCGCGTTCGGCGGCGTCGTACGTCAGGCCGAGGACGAGCTCGCCGCGGTGAACATGATCATCGGCGCGGCGTACGCGGGCGCCCGGGTGATGACCTCGACGAGCGGGCCGGGCCTCTCCCTCATGACCGAGGGGATCGGGCAGGCCGGCACCGCCGAGATCCCGATCGTTGTCGCGGACTGCCAGCGGGTCGGCCCCAGCACGGGGCAACCGACGCGGCACGAGCAGTCGGACCTCTCGCACCTCGCGAACTTGGGCCACGGCGAGTATCCCCGGTTCATCATCGCCCCGGCATCCCCGGAGGACTGCTTTGCGCTCACCGTGGACGCGCTCAACCTGGCCGACAAGTGGCGGCTGCCCGTCATCCTGCTCCTCGACCAGGCGCTCTGTCAGAACACCACCACGTGTGGGCGATTCGACCTCGCTCCGCTGCGCGTCGACCGCGGCAAGCGCCTCACGGCGGAGGAGGTCGCGACGCTCGCGGAGTACAAGGTGTACAAGTTCACGGACGACGGCGCGAGCCCGTACGCGGCGCCGGGAACTCCGGGCCTATGGGCGGAAGTGACCGGCAACGAGCACGACGAGTGGGGGCACGTCTCGGTGAACCCCACGAACCGCAACCGCATGATGAAGAAGCGGATGGGCAAGATGGTCCAGGCGCGGGACGACCTTCCGTCGGCTCGGCTCTTCGGCGACGCGGACGCGAAGATCGGCTTCATCGGCTACGGGAGCACGTCCGGCCCGATCCGGGAGACCCAGTCGATCCTCGCGGCGCGGGGAGTGAAGACCCGGTACTTCCAAGCGCGGACGGTCTACCCCGTCCCGGTCCACGAGCTCGACCCGTTCCTATCGTCGGTGGACGTCGCCTACATCGTCGAACACAACTACACCGGCCAGTTCGCCCGCCTCGTACGGGAGTTCCTCCCGTGGCATCACGCGAAGCTCCGGTCGATCCTGAAGTACGACGGCTTCTCCTTCCGGACCCCGCAGATCATCGCCGAGGTCAAGGAGGCGCACTAGCGATGGTCCAGTCCGCGAAGCCCGTCCCGCCAATCTGGTGCCCCGGGTGCGGCGACTTCAGCCTCCTCGCGGCGGTGAAAAAGGCGGCCGCGAATCTCAAGATCCCGGCGCACGACCTGGTGCTGGTCGGCGGGATCGGCTGCTCGGGCTCCATCCATAACTTCCTGGAGGTCAACGGCATCCACGCGCTCCACGGACGCCTGCTCGCTCAGGCGGTCGGCGTGAAGCTCGCGAACCCGCGACTGACCGTCGTGGCGGCGGGCGGGGACGGAGACGGCTACGCGATCGGGATGGGCCACTTCATGCACGCGTTCAAAAAGAACGTCTCGCTCCTCTACATCGTCATGAACAACGAGACGTACGGCCTCACCAAGGGCCAGCCGTCCCCGACCAGCCAGATCGGGTTCGAAGGGAACGTCGAGGCGCCGTTCGACGCGGTACTGAGCGCGCTCTCGATCCCCGCTCCGAACTTCATCGCCCGCACGTTCTCGGGCGACCCCAAGACGATGACGAGCGTGCTCGAAGAGGCGATACGGTTCAACCACGAGAACCGAGGCTTCGCCTTCGTCGAGGACCTCTCGCCGTGCGTGACCTACAACGACACGTACAAGCTCTGGCGCGAGAAGGTGGTCGATGTCTCGAAGATCGCGGGGTACGACCCCAGCGACCGCAAGACGATGTTCCGACTCTACCTCGAGACGACCGAGGCCGGGAAGATCCCGATCGGCGTCATGCACCGGCCGAAGGAGGTCGTGAAGGCCGGTCTTGAGGCGAAGCTCTTGGGGGACCAGAAGGGACCCGCGCGCGGGGAGATCGGCCTCGAGCCCAACCTCGCGGCCTATCAGAAGCTCCTCGCCGGCGTCGCGTAGTTCGCCCGAGCCGTTCATCCGCCGACGCGCTTCTCCCCACCGACCGGGCGATGTGGGTCGGGATCGACGACACCGACAGTCCGAAGGGCGGTTGCACCACCTGGGCGCTGACCGAGCTCCTCGACGAGGCGCGGGCCACCGGCGTCGACCTCATCGGCGAGCCCCGCCTCGTGCGCCTGAATCCGAACATCCCGTGGAAGACCCGGGGCAACGCGGCTCTCGCCGCTCGTTTCGGGCTCGGCCGCGGGCGACGTCGCCGCCTCGGCGAGCTGGGCGGCGCGCCGGTCTGGTCGTTCGAGCGGAGTGATCCCCTGCGTCGGACGGTCGCGGAGGAGTGGGTGGAGCGGGCGTGGAAACGCGTCCTCCTCGCCTCCCGGCAGGGAGAACCGGGAACGGACCCGGCGCTGGTCGCCGTGACCCGACCATTGCCGGCCTCCCTCTACTGGAACGCCGTTCGGGAGGTCGTGGACGTCGCGCCGGTCCGCGAGTTGCTCGACCGGCTCGGGGCGACCGTTCGGACCGATGGGGCGGACCGCGGGCTGATCGGCGCGGCCGCCGCCGTGGCGTGGCCCGGTGCTCACCCGACCTGGGAGATGATCGCCTATCGTACCTCGGACCGGATCGGCCAGGTCCGAGCGGTGAACGCGGCGAGCGTCCGAGCCGCGGAGCGGCGTTTTCCGGGTCTCTTCTTGTGCCGAGATCCCCGCACGCGGCGA
The DNA here is from genome assembly GCA_035622275.1 of Thermoplasmata archaeon. Classification (NCBI taxonomy): domain Archaea; kingdom Methanobacteriati; phylum Thermoplasmatota; class Thermoplasmata; species Thermoplasmata archaeon. The sequence continues at coordinate 3,101 of DASPVQ010000001.1, forward strand.
TTGCTGGTCACTCCGCACACGAACTGCCCGATCCTGTTCGGCCTTCGGGGGGTACGGCCGTCCGACCCGCTGGGGGCCCGGCGTCTTGTCCGGTCGGAACCGGTCGACCGATGGCTCCTGTTCCGGACCAACCAGGCCAGCGGCGACCACCTCGCGCCGCGGAGCGCCGCCGCGATTCCGGAGTTTACGTCCGCGACCCTCACGGGTACGGTGGCGGCACCGCCGGAGACGATCGAGGGAGGCCATGTCCGGTTCGGATTGGTCGACGAGGTCGGCGCGCCGCTCACGTGTCTCGCCTTCGAGCCGACGAAGACCCTACCCGCCGTGGTGCGGTCGCTCCGGGAGGGAGACCGGCTCCGGGTGTGGGGCAGCCGGACCCGGGGCGACGCGTTCCACCTCGAAGGCATCGAGCTCCAGCGGCTTGTGGCGCGGGCCTCTCGACCCCGGGCGCCCGAATGTCCCGGCTGCCGCCGGAGGACCCGATCCCTCGGGCGGCTTCGGGGGTATCGTTGCGTGGAGTGCCGCCGGAAGCTTCCGCCGGAAGCGGCGACCGTCGCGATGCGAACTCCGGACTATCCTCCCGGAGTGTACCATCCGACCCCGTCGGCACGACGCCATTTGGCCCCGCGCGGACCGTAACCGGGGTCCGGGGGCGCTTCCGAGAGCTTTTGAACCGTCGCTCGGTATTTACATTGGGCGACCCGCGGACCCGCCCCCGGCCGCGTTCTCGGATGGGCGGGACGTGCGTTCGCCCGGAAAGGCGAGGACGATGGCGACCTGTCCCGCGTGCGGCGTCGAGACCGGCGAGGGGGGCGACTGCCCCCGTTGCCACCTCGCCTCGGCGCTCTTCCCCGCGGTCGTCGAGGCGGCCGGGTCCGCGGGAGAAAGTGACCCCACGTACCTCCGGACGATCGGCGAGCTGCTCTCGACGGTCGCGCTCGAACGGCCGGCGACGCCCGTCGCCGAGCCGGCACGCGGGCTCCTGAGCCCTCCCTCGGGCTCCGCACCGATCGGCGAGCTGCCCGCTCCGACCGGCGCGATGCGGTCCCCGCCCCCGATCGAGGCGATGATCGACCTTCCCGCGGCGCCGGCTGACACCGACCAGCTCCCCGAGCTCAAACGACGCATCGACGAGTACTTCCGGCTCGGGCGTCGGCTGGCCCTCGATTTCACGGATTTCCAGTCGCGCGCCGCGTCCGCGGCGCTCGTGCAGGACCTCGACTCGCTCGAGATCCTCGCGCGGGAGATGTTCGTGCACCTCTCGAGCGCGATCGCCGAGGAGTACGAGTCCCTGCTCGCGCGTCGCAACGAGATCGCCCAGCTCGTGCCGACGCCGGGCGCGGACGTGGGTCTCACCTCCGTCCGACGCGCGATCGGCGTGGGCGACCTCCCCGGCGCCCAGCGACGACTCGCGCTCGTCCGGGACGAACTCTCGAAGCTCCAGGAGCAGTGGGAGGTCGGCCGCGTGCTCGTCGCGGAGGGGGAGCTCATGGCCGCGACGATCATCGACCTGGGCGGCGACCCGAGTCCGGCGACCGGGCCGCTCGAGGAGGGCCGCAAGCTCTTCGCGGACGGTCGTCGCCCGGACGCCGAGCGCGTCCTCGCGCGGGGGGCCGTCGCCCTCTGGACGGTCCTCGAACCGCTCCTGATGGGCGACCTGAAACGCCTGCGGGACAAGATGGTGGAGCAGCGGTCGGCCGGGCTCGATATCGAGCCGGCCGTCCAGGAGCTTCGGTCGATCTCGGTCGAGCTGCGGAAGCGGAACTTCGTCGGCACGATCGTCGCGTACCGACGGATGAAGTTCGCCGTCGACCACCAGGGGGCGCCGGGCGGGGAACCGGCCGGTCCCACCGAGATGGCGGACGTCCTGCGCGGCGCTCCACCGGCATAAGGTAAAGAGCGGCGCCCTCGTTCGAACGACGTGCCCCCTTCGGTGCTCCGGGGTTTCCGCGATTACCTGCCGCCGGACGCGGGCGCTCGCTCCGAGATCCGCCGACGGATGCGCGCGGTCGCTCGCCGCGCCGGCTACGTGGAGCTCGAGACCCCCTGCGTTGAGAGCTTCGAGCTCTACCAGCGGAAGAGCGGCGAGGGGATCGCCGCCGAGGCGTGGATGTTCTCGGACAAGGGAGGACGCCCCGTCGCCCTGGTCCCCGAGACGACGCCGTCGCTCGCGCGGGTGTTCGCCGAGCGGGCGAAGGCCGAGCCGCTCCCCGCAAAGTGGTTCACGGTCTCGAAGTGCTGGCGGTACGAGGAGCCGCAAGCCGGCCGGACGCGCGAGTTCCTCCAGTTCAACCTGGACGTGATCGGCGTCCCGGGCGTCGAGGCCGAGGTCGACCTCCTCGCGACCGCGTCGCTCCTGATGGACGAGGTGGGGGCGGAGGGGTTGTACGCGTTCCGCATCAGCGACCGCGACGTCGCCGCCGGGATCGGTCGGCTGGTCGGCGCGACCGAGTCCGCCCGATTCTTTCGTGCGGTCGACCGGTACCGGAAGATCCCGACGTCCGAGTTCGAGGCGGAGCTCACCGCGGCGGGCGTCAGCCCCGAGGGCGCGCGGGACCTCGCTTCGCTCTTCGAGAGCGCCGGGAGCGGCGTTCCGCCCGACCGGGTCAACGCGTTCCTGGACGGCGTCGTCGCGCGCGGGCTCGACGCCGCCGGCCGCGCCGGTGTGGACCGGTTGAAAACCCTCTTCGCGCTGCTCGTGCGCGCCGGGATCGGCGACCGGGTCGTCTTCGACCCGACGGTGGTCCGCGGCCTCGCCTACTACACGGCGACCGTGTTCGAAGCGTACGCGCGCCGCGACGGGGGGCGTTCGGTGTTCGGCGGAGGTCGGTACGACCACCTGATGGAGCTGTTCGAGGGGCCGCCGACGCCCGCGGCCGGGCTCGCGATCGGCGACCAGACCCTGGAGCTGCTCCTTCGGAACGGCGACCGCTGGCCGGACGGGGAGCCTCCCCTCGACACCTACGTGGTCGTCGTCGACCCGGAGCATGTTCCGGACGCGCTCGAGCTCGTCCAGGACATCCGACGCGCCGGCCACAGCGCGGACTTCGACCTCGTCGGACGGTCGATGTCGCGCCAGCTCAAGGAGGCGGCGCGGCGGAGGGCCCGCCGGGCGCTGATCCTGGGGCTGAAGGAGGCGAAGCCGGGTGCGATCGTCGAGCGGAATCTCGAGAGTGGTGCGCAGCGGGTGGTGTCGCGGCCGGAGGCGGTACGATCGGAGTGATCCCCTCGAACGTCGTTCCGTCCCAGAGCAGGATCCCGTCCGGGGACGTCGCGCCGTCGACGTAGCCGTACCAGTAGACGACCGCCCCTTCCCCGAAGAGCTCGGTGTAGGGCCCCAACTGACGCTTCAGGTTCTTTCGAAGCTCGACGTCGTCCCCGAAATTCGCCTTCGACTCGATCCAGCGGATCTTCTGCCCGTAGAAGATGATCGGTGCGTCGAGGAGCGCGTCCGGGGTCTTCGTGTACTTGCCGCGAAGGTCCTTCTCCGTGCGGAAGCCGATCCCGTGCTTGTCGAGCCATCGCTGGAGCCGCTCCTCGCCCTTGCGCCCCCGCTCGCGCTGGAGCTCCATGCCGCGGGGCGAGTAGATCATGTCCGCGGCGAGCAGCGCCTCGACCTCGCGCCGGATCCGCGGGTCCGGTGCGCTCGCGGGGTTCAGGAACGTCCCCCACACCTTCTTCCGGGGGATCCCCAACTCCCCCAGCATCTGCTGGCCCAGGAGCACCGGCGGGAACTTCCACTCGCGCGCGATGTCGAGCATCGTCCGCCCCCGCTTCCACTGGGCGGCCAGGTGCGGGATCTGGCGCTTCACGACGTAGAACCGGCGGGTCGCGTCGCGCGTGACGCGGTGCGTGTGGATGACGAAGAGGAGTTCCTCGTCGAAATGTTCCGCGTGGGCGATGCGGTGCACGTCCTCGTAGGTGACGAGGGAGTCGAGCAGTCGTTGGTACGTCGCACGGTCCATGGAGCGGGTCTACGGGGTACGGCGCCGGCCGAGCGTTCGGCACGGATAAGGTTGTGGCGCGGGGGCTCCGTCGCCCGGCGCTCCCGCCGGCGCCGGACCCTCACTCCCGCCAGTCGATCCCCACCGTGCGGAAGCCGACCTTCGCGATCGGCGGCGGCCGCCGCTTGTGGCGCGTCTGCGCGACCCGCCGCGTGACCTCCCGGACCCGGTCGAGCGCGATCCCCGTCGCGGTCGCGATCTCCTCCTCGGAGCGGAGCCGTTCGAGGCCGTAGAGGATCCGGTCGATCTCCGCGTACGACATCCCGAGCTCCCCTTCGTCGGTCTGCCCCTCCCACAGACCGGCGGTCGGGGCCCGTTCGCGAACCGCGACCGGGAGGTCGAGGCGGGCCGCGGCTTCCCACACCTCGGTCTTGTAAAGGTCCCCGATCGGGAGCAGGTCGACGCCACCGTCGCCGTACTTCGTGAAGTAGCCGAGGAGAATTTCCGACTTGTTCCCGGTCCCCGCGAGGAGCCGCCGCCGCTCGCGGGCGAGCGTGTGCAGGACCGTCATCCGTACGCGCGCCGTGACGTTCCCGACGGTGACCCGGTCGTCCACCTGCGGGAGGAGCGCATGGAAGGCCCGCACCACCGGGTCGATCGCGATCGTGAGGCATTCGATGCCGAGGTCCCGGGCGTACGCCTCGGTCTCGGTCCGCAGCTCCGGTGGAAAACGCGCGTCCGGCAGGAGGACGCCGAGCACGTGCTCCGCGCCGATGGCGTCCCGAGCGAGGCGGGCGGTGAGCGCGCTGTCCACGCCTCCGGAGAGGCCGACCACGAGCCCGTTCGACGAGTCGGAGAGCGCGTGCGCCCGGAGGAATTGGGCGATCGCCGGTAGGGCGTGGTCAGGCAGCTTCGGGACCCCGTGCGTCACGCTTCCACTCCGAGCCCTTGCAGCGCACGCCCCGTCTGCCACTCCGAGCGACATCCGCAATCGAGCGCGTCCAGCCCCGCAAAGTCCTGGGAAAGGGAGGCTCTCTCGATTTCGGCGAGGACCCGTGCGTCGCAGGTGCCGCAGTTGTGCGGCCCGCGCGCGAGCCCACCGGCGGTAGGGAAGGAGACGAGACGAGACGACCCGCGTTCTTCCGAGCCTCGCCGGAGCACCTCGGCGACGCTCCAGAGCCACGGCGGGCGGTAGCGGCCCCGGTGGTACAGCCACTCGACGACGGTGCCGTTCTGGATGTGGACCGGGTTGACCGAGAGCGCGTCGAAGTGGGGGGCCGCTTCGCGGACCGACCGGACCACGTCCTCGATCGACTCCTCCTCGGTCAGGTACGGGGGCTTCAGGAGGAGGTAGGCTTTGGCGCGCAGCCCCAGCGAACGGACTCGATCCCCGGCGGCGAGGTACTCCGACGGCGGCGCGTTCTTGTGGACGTATCGGGCCAGCACCACGGGGTCGGTCGTCTCGAGCCCGAGCGCGACCTCGAGCTCGCCGTCGAACGACGACGCGAGCGGCCGGAGCACCTCGGGCGTGGCGAACTCGGGGAGCGTTTCGAAAAGCAGGCGGCGGGCCCTCCCGGAGAACCGTTCCACGAGCCGCCGGCGACTCTCAGGGTCGACCTCGCGGTCGTCGAGGAAGCTCCCCGACGTGTACACCTTGACGTACGGCTCACCCGCGTACCGCTGGAGGGCCCGCTCGGTCTGCTCCGCGAGTTCGTCGAGCGTCGCCGACCGCCCGAGCGTGTCCTTCGCGTAGCCGCACATCGAGCACCCCTTCTCGTCGGCCCAGTAGCAGCCGCGGGTCCGGAGAATGAGCACGAACGCCCGGACCTGCTCGGCACCGATCGCTTCGTCCTCGACCCACTGGTTGACGTACCGGCGGGCGGACTCCCCCCCCGCGGGGCCCGGTCGACGGTCGTGCGCGACGGCGCGGGCGACCGAGCTCGGGCTCACGGCTCCTCGACCTCGATCTCGACCCGGTCGTCGTCCTTCACGGCGAGCGCCTCTCGGAGGCAATCGCGGGCGACGAACTCGACCACGTCCTTGTAGTGGGTCCGGTCCGGATGGATGAAGTGGCACGGATGGCCGTTCATCCGCGCCGGAAAGCACGTGGCGCCGCCGAACGTCCGGCCCGATGCCTGAAAGCCGTCGATGCGCAGGCCCGTCCAGTGTGCGACGAGCTCCGCCTTCCGAAGGGCGGCGCCTCCGACCCGCACGTTGAGAGTTCCCGGATACGGCGCGTACCCCAGGCGTTCGGTGAACTGGACGACGTATCCGGGCTGGCTCAGGTAGTAGCGCCCCTCGCCGAGACCCGAAGCGACGGCGCCGGTGAACGTCACCCGGTTCGGACCTTCGAAGATGCGATGGTAGCTCTGATACTCGCCGCGCAGGAGGCCCATCGCGTCCGGTGTCAGGAGGAGGCGCTGCCGTCGCTGGGCGAGCGAGCGGGTGAGGAGGCCGCGTTTCTCGAGGGCGAGGAGGTAGCGGTCCGCCGCCTGCTGGCTCACGCCGATCCGCTGCCCGAGTTCGCGCGACGTGAGGACGACCGGTGTCTGGTCGGCGCCGGCGAGGGCGAGGGTCTTCAGGACCGCCAGCGTCTCGCCCTTCGGTCGAGGCCGCGCGCGTCCTGCGGAGGTCGTCGAGCGAGGCACGGGCTCACGCCGATTTCGCCGCGGCGCCCTGGGGAGCGTGGAGGGTGACGACGTTCGAGCCGCGGAGGACGACCCGGCCCAAGTGGCGGGTCACCTCGGCGGTCGACTCCTCGGTGTCGTCGAGGACGAGGTTCATGTGTTCGTCGAGCCCCAGGAGCTTGCCCGACAGCTCGCGGGCGTCCTTCAAGACGAGCGTGACGCGCTGCTGGAGGACCCGCTCCAGAAGCGGAACCGGGCCGTCGACCATCGGTGCATCCACCGAACGCGGGAGATAGCCTTTGCCCGGCGGCGAGCGTCGAGGATAAGCGTCCGACCCGGTGTAAGGCGTCGATGGCAAGCGCCCCCCACGTCTCGAAGGGTCTCGACGACGTGGTGATCGGCCGCTCCTCGATCAGCTGGGTCGGGGGGGAAACTGGCGACCTCGTCTATCGGGGCTTTGACGTGCGGGATATCGTCCCGGGCGTCCCCTACGAATCGGTCGTCCACCTGCTCCTCTACGGCGCCCCCCCGTCCGCTGACCCCTCTCCCGAAGTTCGGCGCGAGCTCGCCCAGCGGCGCAGCGTCCCGCCGGCGATCGAACGCGTGGTCGACGCGATCCCGGTCGGGCTGCCGCCGTTGGACGCCTTCCGCACGATCCTCTCCGCGCTCGGCGACGGGTCGTACGGCTACCCGCCGACCCGCGAGCAGGGATTCGACCTGATCGCGCGCGCTCCCGTGCTCCTCGCCCGGTACGTGCGTCGCTCGCGGGGTCTCGCTCCGGTACCGCCCCGGCCGGACCTCGACCACGCGGCGAACTACCTGTGGATGCTGTTCGGGACCGAGCCCGACGCCCGGAGGGTCGCCGCCCTGCAGGGCTACCTCGACCTGCTCGCCGACCACGGGATGAACGCGTCCACGTTCACGCTGCGGATCACGATCTCGACCCAGTCGGACCTCATGAGTGCGGCGACCGGTGCTCTCGGGACGCTCAAGGGCCCGGTCCACGGCGGTGCGCCGAGCCGGGTCTCCTCGATGCTGGACGCGATTCGGACCCCCGACCGCGCGGACGCGTGGATCGCCCAGGAACTGGCGGCGGGCCGGGTGCTCTACGGGTTCGGCCACCGCGCGTACAAGACGGACGACCCGCGCGGCCTCGTCCTCCACCGGATCGCGCGGGACATCGCGGACCCGCATCGGCTCCAGCTCGCCGAGGCGGTGGAGCGCTCGGCGCTCGCCGCGCTGCGCGCCGCGAAACCGAACGCCCGGCTCTTCACGAACGTCGAGTACTACAGCGCGGTCGTGCTGGAGGGGATCGGGCTCCCGCCCGAACTGTTCACTCCCACATTCGCGGTGGCGCGCACGGCCGGCTGGACCGCGCACGCGCTCGAGCAGGCGTCGGACAACCGACTGATGCGACCCGACGTCGAGTACGTCGGTCCACCGAAAGGGTCGAAGTGGCCTCGGCCCCTGCCGGGCCACTGACCGGCCGCTTCGCGACTACGGCTCGCCGGTCTCGTCCGAAGCGTCCTTGTCGACGACCTTGAAGTCGGCGTCGACCGGTCCGGACGACCCCGGGGACTCCGGGGGCGCGTCGGCAGCTCCCGCCCCTTCCTCGGGCGGCGGGCTCGTCGCCCCCGCGGAGCCCGCGCCGCCCGACTGGTAGAGCTTCTGGGCGATCCCGTGGAGGACCTTGGTCAGCGACTCGGTCTGGCTCTTCAGGTCGGAGACCGTGGCGTCCTTCCGTCCGATCGTTTCGCGGAGCGCGGCGACCTGGCTGCGCACCGACTCCGCGTCCGCTGCGTCGATCTTGTCCTTCGAGTCGGTCAGGACCCGCTCGGCCTCGTAGGCGAGCGACTCGGCCTGGTTCTTCGCGTGGACGAGGTCCGCTCGCGCCTTGTCGGCCTCGGCGAACTGCTCGGCCTGGTGGACCATCTTCTCGACGTCCTCCTTCGAGAGCTTGGTGGACGCGGTGATCGTGATCCCCTGCTTGCGTCCGGAGGCCAAGTCCTTCGCCGAGACGTTGAGCAGCCCGTTCGCGTCGATGTCGAAGCTGACCTCGACCTGCGGGATCCCCCGCGGCGCGGGCGGAATGCCCGTGAGCAGGAAGCTCCCGAGCGCGACGTTGTCCTCCGCGAGGGGTCGCTCGCCCTGGAAGACCTTGATCTCGACCGTCGACTGGTTGTCGGCCGCGGTCGTGAACGTCTGGCTCTTGTGGGTCGGGATCGTCGTGTTCCGCTCGATGAGCCGGGTGAACACCCCGCCCATCGTCTCGAGCCCGAGCGAGAGCGGCGTCACGTCGAGCAGGAGCACGTCCTTGACCTCGCCGGCGAGGACGCCGCCCTGGATCGCCGCGCCCATCGCGACGCACTCCATCGGGTCGACGCCGCGTTCGATCGGCCGTCCGACCGCGCCCTCGAGGAACTTCTGAACGAGCGGCATCCGCGTCGGACCGCCGACCAGGACGATCCGCCCGATCTCGTCCTTCTTGATCTTCGCGTCCGCGATCGCCTGTTCGACGGGCTTGCGGCACCGGTCGACGATCGGCCGGACCAGCTCCTCCAGCTTCGCGCGGCTGAGCGTGAGCGCGAGGTGCTTCGGGCCCTCGTTCGTCGCCGTCAGGAACGGCAGGTTGATCTGGGTCTCGAGCGTCGAGGAGAGCTCGATCTTCGCCTTCTCGGCGGCATCGCGCACGCGCTGCATCGCCATCTTGTCCTTGCGGATGTCGACGCCGGACTCCTTCTGGAACTCGCCCGCGATCCACTCGGTGGTCGCGACGTCCATGTCGGTTCCACCGAGCTGCGTGTCCCCGCTCGTGGAGAGGACCTCGAAGACGCCGTCGCCGAAGTCCATGATCGTCACATCGAGCGTGCCGCCGCCCAGGTCGAACACGAGGATCTTCTGGTTCTTCCCGGCCTTGTCGAGCCCATAGGCGAGCGAGGCCGCGGTCGGCTCGTTGATGATGCGGACGACGTCGAGGCCGGCGATCGCGCCGGCGTCCTTCGTCGCCTGACGCTGGTTGTCGTTGAAGTAGGCCGGCACGGTGATGACGGCCTTCTCGACCTTCTCGCCGAGGAACGCCTCCGCGTCGCGCTTGATCTTCTGGAGGAGGAACGCCGAGAGCTGCTGCGGCGTGTACTCCTTGCCGTGGAGCTTGTACTTGTAATCGGTTCCCATCTTCCGCTTGAACGCGGTGACGGTCCCTTCGGGATTGGAGATCGCCTGGCGTCGCGCCGGCTCCCCGACGATCAACTGACCGTCCTTGGTGAACGCGACGTACGACGGAAACGCCTTCCCTCCGCCCGTCGTGGTGCCTTCGGCACTGGGGATGATCGCGGGTCGGCCGCCTTCCAGCATCGCGGCGGCCGAGTTGCTCGTTCCGAGGTCGATTCCGATGATCTTCGACATGTGGGTCACTGCGGAGCCCCTCGCCGCACGGCGGCGGGAGCCCTCCTGATGGCCGAATTAGTAAGACAACACTCGTATAAAAAGGCGGTGTAACTCGCCGGTCCGCCCACCCTCGGAGGGCGAACTTTTCCCCGCCGGCCGGTCGATTCCGGTGTGGCGCCCGAAGGCCCCCGCCTTCTTCTCATCGACCTCGACGATACCGTCTTCGACCATTCGCTCACCTGCCGAGCCGTCCTCGCCGAACTCCGCCGCTCCCATCGGTTCCTTCGGGCCCGGTCGCTCGACGAGGTGACCACGGAGTACGCGCGTCTACTCTGGGACACGCACGCGGACGTCGCGCTCGGGCACCGGGACGTGGAGGACGCCCGGGCCGAGCGGTTCCTGCGCCTCGCGGCGTGGTGCGGAGAGGAGATCGACGGGGAGACCGCCGCGGCGATCTCCCGAAAGTACCGGGCCCGCTACCTCGAGCTTCGACGTCCGGTGGACGGTGCCCCCGACTTTCTCCGATCCCTCCGCGGCTCGATGCGGATCTCCGTCGTGACGAACAACACGCTCTCGGAACAGACCGACAAGCTCGCGTTCCTGGGGCTTCGAAACGTCGTCGACGACCTCGTGACCTCGGAAGAGGTCGGCGCGCAGAAGCCGGATCCCGCGATCTTCCGAGCTGCTCTCCGTCGGGTCGGGGCGACAACGGCGGAGGCGGTCATGATCGGGGACAGCTGGACGAGCGACATCGAGGGGGCTCGGGACGCTGGCGTGCGGGCGATATGGTTCAACCGGTTCGGTCTCCCTCAGCCGTCCCGAGCGACCGTGCCCGAGTTCGCGTCGTTCCGGTCAACGGCGAAGATCCGGCGGCTCCTCCGGGGGAGCCCGTTGGCCGACTGACCCTCGCGGGGGTCGCTCGGTTCCGCGCGCATTATATCGGGCGGCCCACTGCTCGCCCGATGCCCCGTCTTCCCGAGCCGTGGATTCCGGCCGCCCGCAAGACGCTGCCGGCGATGCGCGCCTGGCGGGTCGCGTTTCACAAGGAGCCGGAGCTCTCGCTGCAGGAGAAGCGAACCCGCGACAAGGTCGTCGCAGCGCTGTCGGAGCTGGGCATCTCGTACCAGGCCTTCGACGGATTCACGGGCGTGGTCGGTCTGATCCCGGGGAGCTCCGACCGTCCGGTGGTCGCGCTACGCGCGGACATGGACGCGCTGCCCGTCACCGAAGAGACCCACCTGTCCTACGCGTCGCGCTTCAGCGGTAAGATGCACGCGTGCGGCCATGACGTCCACATGTCCTGCCTCCTCGGAGCGGCAGCGATACTCACCCGAGAGGGCCGTCGCCCGCGGGGTCCGGTGAAGCTCCTGTTCCAGCCCGCGGAGGAGGAGGGGCAGCGCGGGGGTGCGCTCCCGATGATTGAACTGGGATGCCTCGAGCGGCCGAAGGTGGACTTCGTCGTCGGCCAGCACGTCGAGCCGAATCTCCCCCTGGGCGACGTCGGGTGGCGGTCCGGCCCGTTCTTCGCGGCGGCGGACTTCTTCCGGATCACCGTGATCGGGCGGGGCGGGCACGCGGCGTCACCGCATCAGGGGCCCGACGCGATCGTCGTGGCGAGCGAGATCGTGAACGGCCTGCAGGCGCTCGTGAGCCGGGTGCGGGACCCGCTCGACCCCGTCGTCGTGAGCGTGGGGTCGATCCACGGCGGCACGCGGAACAACATCCTCCCCTCGGAGGTCGTGCTGGAAGGAACGGTGCGGACCTTCCGTCCGGCGACCCGGGATCTCATCGACGTGGCGCTGCACCGCCGGGTCAGCGCGATCGCCCGGAGCCTCGGCGCACGCGCCCGGATCGAGTACCTGCGCGGATACCCCACGCTCGTGAACGAACCGAAGGCGACCCACATCGTCGCGGACGCGTTGCGCGTCGAGTTCGGACAGAAGCACTGCATCGAGGTCCCCGACCCCGTGATGGGGGCCGAGGACTTCGCCCGGTACCTGGAACGCGTACCGGGGACGTTCCTCCATCTGGGCGTGGGGGTCCCCGACCGGCCCGCATCCCTGCACAGCGCGACTTTCGCTCCGGACGAGCGGGCCCTGGTCTACGGCGCGGCAGCGCTCGCCGCGGCCGCCGACGGTCTGCAGCGGAGCGCCGCATGAGCGTCGACGGCTGTCGAGCGGATTTTCCCGCCCTCGCCGCGCGACCGGACCGGCCGGCCCCCACGTACCTGGACTCCGCGTGCATGTCGCTCGTCCCGACGGCCGTGCTCGCGGCGATGGAGGAGTACTACCGGGACTTCCCCGGGTGCGCCGGCCGGAGCCTGCACCGCTTCGCCGAGGAGGTCGGGCGTCGCTACGAGGGGGCCCGCGGGGAGTTCGCCCGGTTCCTCGGTCGATCCGATCCGCGGGGCATCGTCTTCGTGCGGAACGCGACCGAGGCGATCAACCTGGTCGGCCAGGGTCTTACCTACGAGAAGGGCGACCGCGTGCTCGTCACCGACCGCGAGCACAACTCGAACCTCGTGATCTGGCAACGTCTCGCGGCGGAGCGCGGGATCCGTCTCGCCTCCCTCGCGCTCCCCGACGATGGCACGTTCGACGGGGACGCGCTCGAGGACGAGCTTGCCCGCGGCGTCCGCCTGGTGAGCTTCTTCCACACGTCGAACCTCGACGGGCGGTCGCTGCCGATCCGCGAGATCACCGAGCGCGCGCACGATCACGGGGCGCTCGTCCTGTTCGACGGTTGCCAGGCGGCGCCGCACGTGCCGGTGGATCTCGACCGAGCCGGCGTCGACTTCTACGCGATCTCCGCGCACAAGATGTTGGGGCCGACCGGGATCGGGGTGCTGGCCGGCGCGCCGGGTCCGATCTCCGAGCTGCGGCCGCTCCTGCTCGGCGGGGAGACGGTCGAGTGGAGCACGCTGACGGCCCACGAGCTGCGTCCGCCGCCGCACCGATTCGAAGCCGGACTGCAGAACTACGCCGGGGTGATCGGGGCGCGCGCGGCCCTCGACTACCTGCGGCGAGTGGGGCTCCCCGAGATCGAGGCCCGCCAGCGGGAGCTCAACACGCACGTTACGCGCGCGCTCGCGGGGGAGCGACGGGTGCACGTGTTCGGCCCCCGCGACCCCGGCGAGCGCCCGAGCATCTTCGCCTTCGCACTGGACGGGGTCGACCCGAACGACGCGGCGGTCTTCCTCGACGAGGGCCACGACGTTATGGTTCGGTCGGGGATGCACTGCGTCCACTCGTTCTACGAGCGACGGGGACTCCCGGGCAACGTCCGCGCCTCGTTCTACTTCTACAACGACCGTCACGACGCCGACCGGCTCGTCGCCGGGCTCCGCGAACTGCTGGAGCGTGTCCCCGGCCCGCCCGTCAGCGGTACATCGGCTGCGAGCTCTGGGTCGGCGCGTCCCCGCGCCCCCGCTCGGCGGCGTGGCGCTGGATCGACAGGAGCTGCTGCTCGATCCGCTCGGCCTCGGCGTAGAGCGGGACGGGGTCGAGCGGCGTCCGCAAGAGGATCTGGTTGATCGTCTCGATCACCTTCGCCGCCGCGCGCGCGTCCGGGTAATCCGACTGCGCCTCGGCAAGGAACGTGAGCACGTCGAACCCGCGCCGGCGGCCCTCGTTCAGGAGGACTCCGGCGATCCCGGTGATGACGCCCTCGGCGAAGGGGCTCATGTTGGGTTCGATGTACAGTTCGCGCGCCTTGCGCGTGCTCGCGACGCCGTAGACCTTGACGTCGTTGAGCCGGGGCGAATGGCCGCGGCCCGTGTGGGGCGTCGCCTCGACCACGAGGCCCTCGGGGGAGACGAGCAGCGAGCAGCGCTGCTCCTGCACCCAGTCGATGATCGCCGTGGCGAGGGGGTGGATGACGGTGGGCGCCGGATGGAACTCCGAGACGAACGCGACGATCTTGTCCGCCCCGCGGCCCGCGCGGTCTGCGGGCGGTCGGCCCGCGTAGACCCGGACCGGATGCTGGGGGTCGCCGTTGCGCACGAGCGACACCGTCGGGAACGACGGTGACTCGACGATCCCGATCTGGTCCATCTGCAGGGTGTCGATGAGATAGTTCGCCACGATCGAGCTGACGAGACCGACCGACGGGAAGCCATCAATCACGATGGCCCCCTCGAGATCGATGCGCTTGATCTCGTAGATGCGCACCTGGTCCGGCGCCATCGGCATCGCTACAGCGACCTCTCGACGATCTGGCCGAGCTCCCGCGAGATCAGGTCCACGAGGTCCTTGGTGAGCGCCCGCCGCACCTCGGGCGGCAGCGCGTGGAGTCCGAGGCGGGCCGTCGCGGTTCCGACGCGCACCAGGGCCGCGTACTCGGTCGCCCGGGCCGCGAGCAGGTCCCGCACCGCCTCCCGCAGGTCCTGCTCGAGCTTCGGGTCCTCCTTGAGCGTCTTTTCCAGGTGGCGGCGGATCTCGTCTTTGACGATGTCACGGGTGGCCTCGCGGACGAGCTCCTCAGGGCGCAACAGGTCGCGCGTGCTCTTGACGAGGAGGTCGATCGGCTCGCCGGCCGCCTCGCCGTCCGCCATCGGGCGGTCGAGCGGCGACCGGGCCTTAAGACTTGGCCCCGAGCCGCCGCCGGCGGACCGTCCGGGCGCAGGCGTTATGGCCGTCCCGGCGTCCGAGGCGCCAGTGGGCCGGTAGATCAGCGGAAGATCGCTACCTTGGCAAGGTAGAGGTCGCGAGTTCAAAGGGGGCGGGGCCCGCTCCGCCCCGGGGATTCTCGCCCGGTCCACTCGACCCGGTTCCGAGAGGACCATCGGCACCTGTCGAGCGGAGACCTCGACACGAAGGCTATCGATTTATACGGCCCGATTCCTGCCGCGACCTCGTGGAGGCGGAGATCCGCGAGAAGATCGCCGGCGAGGTCGTCCTCTCGCCGCACCCGGGCCGGACCCTGCGCAAGTGGCGCGAGGACTTCTCGATCTCCCAGCGCGACCTCGCCCGCCACCTCCAGACCGTGCCCAGCGTGATCAGCGACTACGAGTCGGAGCGCCGCGTCAGCCCGGGGGCCGCGTTCATCCGCCGCTACGTGGACGCGCTGCTCGCGGTCGACGCCGATCACGGCGGCAAGGTCGGACAGCGGCTCGGGCTGCGGCCGCACTCCGACGGCATCCTCGGCATGCGCGAGTTCACGGTCGCGATCCCCCTCAAGGCGCTCGCGGACCGTCTCCAGGCGCGGGCGGTGAGCCGCGTCGACCTGTTCCGGGACATCCACGGCTTCACGGTCCTGGACGCCCCGCGGGCGATCCTCTCCATCGACGCTTCGCGGTTCGTCGAGGTGTACGGCTGGACGACGCAGCGCGCGCTGATCTTCTCCAACGTCAAGTACGGCCGCTCTCCGATGGTCGCGATCCGCGCCCATCCGCTCAAGCCGGCCGCGGTGGTCTTCGCGAACCCCGGCCGCGTCGACCCGCTGGCGGTTCGCCTGAGCGAGGTCGAGAACATTCCGCTCCTCACGACGTCGCTCGCGGCACCGGCGGTGCTCGAACGGCTCGAGGAACTCTAGCAAGGAAGGGACGTCATGGACGCAGGGATTGTGAGCTACGGCGCGTACGTGCCCCGCTACCGGATCACGCCGGCGGAGATCGGCCGGGTCTGGGGATCCGACGGCGAGAGCATGGGCCAGGGGCTGAACGTCGTCCGCAAGAGCGTGCCGGCGCCGGACGAGGACACGATCACGATCTCGACCGAAGCGCTGCGGATGGCGCTCATCCGGGGCGCGATCGACCCCCAGCAAATCGGTGCGGTCTACGTCGGCTCCGAATCGCACCCGTACGCCGTCAAGCCGACGGCCACGGTCGTGGCGCAGGCGGTCGGGGCGACCCCAAACCTCACGGCGGCCGACTTCGAGTTCGCGTGCAAGGCCGGCACCGCTGCGATCCAGACCTGCCTCGGTCTGGTCGGCGCCGGGATGATCCGCTACGGGGTCGCGATCGGCACCGACACCTCGCAGGGCGCGCCGAGCGACGCGCTGGAGTACAGCGCGAGCGCGGGCGGCGCGGCCTTCGTGATCGGCCGCGACCACGTGATCGCGACCGTCGAGCGCACCCTATCCTACACCACCGATACGCCGGACTTCTGGCGACGCGAGGGGCAGCGCTACCCCAGCCACAGCGGACGGTTCACCGGCGAGCCGGCGTACTTCCGCCACGAGACCGAGTGCGCGCGCCGCCTGATGGAGGCCTCGGGTACGAACCCGAAGGACTACCAGCACGTCGTCTTCCACCAGCCGAACGGGAAGTTCCCCCAGCGGGTCGGCAAGCAGCTCGGCTTCTCGGAGGCGCAGATGCGCTACGGGCTCGTGACCCCGTACATCGGTAACACCTACAGCGCCGCGGCGCTGCTCGGCCTGGCCAACGTCCTCGACCACGCCGGGCCGGGCGAGCGGATCCTGGTCGTCGGCTACGGCTCGGGCGCGGGGTCGGACGCCTTCGACCTGCGGACGACCGACGAGCTCGCCCGCTTCGACCGCTCCTACGGCCGGCCCGTCCAGTACCACCTCGACCACGGGACCGAGCTCAGCTACGCGGTCTACGCGAAGTTCCGCGGCAAGATCCACATGGGGGGGAGCTAGGGTGCGCGAGGTCGCCGTCCTCGGCGCCGGCATGACGAAGTTCGGCGAGCTGTGGGACCGCTCGTTCCGCGAGATCGGAATCGAGGCCGGGCTCCAGGCGCTCGTGGACGCGCGGCTCTCCTCCGCCGACCTCGGGGCCCTCTACCTCGGCAACATGGCCTCGGGCACGCTCATCGACCAGGAGCACATCGCCCCGCTGATCCTCGACTACTCCGGGCTCGGGGGTCGCCACCTGCCCGGCGTGCGCGTCGAGGCCGGCGGCGCCTCGGGCGCGCTCGCCTTCCACCAGGGCTACCTCGCGGTGGCGAGCGGGCTCTACGACTTCGTGGTCGTCGGGGGGGCCGAAAAGCTCACCGACGTCCCCGACGCCACCGGCAACCAGATCACGAGCTCCGCCGCCGACCACGAATGGGAGGTCGTCTTCGGCGCTACCCTCCCGGCACTGTGGGCGCTGATCGCCCGGCGCCACATGCACCAGTACGGCACGACACGCGAGCAGCTCGCGCGCGTTCCGGTGCAGGCGCACGAGATGGGCTCGCGCAACCCCAACGCCCACTACCGCAACAAGATCACGCTCGATCAGGTCCTCGGGGCGGGGCCGGTCGCCGAGCCGCTGGGGGTCTTCGACTGCGCGCCGCTCTCGGACGGCGCGGCGGCGGTCGTCCTCGGGCCGCTCGAGCTTGCCCAGCGCTACACCGACACCCCGCTGCGGGTAGCGGGCTGCCAGGTCGCCTGCGACTCCCTCGCGGTCCAGCACCGCCGGGACCCGACCACGCTGGACTCGACCGTCGTCGCCGCCCGGCGAGCGTTCGAGCAGGCGCGGCGGGCGCCGGCCGACGTCGACGTCGCTGAGATCCACGACGCCTACTCGATCAGCGCGCTCGTATCGCTCGAGGACCTCGGCTTCTGCGAGAAGGGCGAGGCCGGCCCGCAGTTCGAGGCCGGGCGCTTCGCCCCGGGCGGGGCGCTGCCGGTGAACATGTCCGGCGGGTTGAAGGCCCAGGGCCGGCCGTTCGGCGCGGTCGGGGTCGCCCAGATCGTCGAGCTCGTCCGGCAGCTGCGCGGCACGGCGAAGGAGCGCCAGGTGCCCGACGCCGAGATCGGCCTCGCTCAGGACGTCGGCGGCACCGGCGCGACCAGCGTCGTCACGCTGCTCGAACGGGCGAGCTAGCGGGAGGCCGATGTCGATCGCACGCTTCTGGCGCGAAACGCCCCGCCGCTACAACCTGGGCGGCTCGAAGTGCACGATGTGCGGCACCGCCTACTTCCCGCCGCGTCTCGTGTGTCCGACCTGCGCCCACCACCGCGAGTCGATCGAGAAGATGGTGCCGTTCCAGCTGTCGGGCGACGGCGAGGTGCTGTCGTTCACGATCGTCCACGACCCGGCCGAGGGCTTCGAGATGCAGGTGCCCTACGTCGTCGCGCTCGTGAAGACCGTGGAGGGGCCGGTGCTGACCGGACAGATCGTCGACATCGAGCCGGAGAACGCGCGCATCGGCCTCAAGGTCCGGGCGACGTTCCGCAAGCTGCGCGAGGAGGGCAAGGCCGGCGTGATCCACTACGGCTACAAGTTCGCCCCGGCCGAGGAGGTCCCGGATCGGCGGCCCGAGGGGCGGTCCGCCCAGGCCCCGGCCGTGCGGCCCGTGGAGTCCGACCGGGCGTCCGCGTGAGCGCGCCCGAGCGACGCGGCGCGGTCCCGCCGCCCGATTCCGAGCCGCCGGCCGACGAGGAGTTCGCGCGCACCTACGCCGCCGGGTACGCCGAGGGCGTCGAGAGCGCGCTGCGCGAGGTGCTCCAGCACGCGGCCCGCGGCCACACCGCGCAGGAGCTTCGGATCCTCGTGGAGAGCCGCCTCGCCCGCCTCGAGGAGGAGGTCGAGCTCAAGCGGCGCAGCCTGCTCGCACCGCCACGGCGGCCGGCGTGGGGCTCGCTGCTGCGCGCCCCGCAGCCGACGCGCGCCTGGTCTCCTCCGTTCGGGGGCACGACCGCCGCCCCGAGCCGCATCGGGGCGGGCCGCAGCCTCCTGGTCCGGGAGGAGCGACCCGCGCGCGCGGTGGAGATCCTGCGCGCGAGCGTCCACGATTTCCCCCGGTGCGCGATCGTGTCGCTGCGACCTCCCGAGCTGCCCGGCGTCTCGCCCGAGCGTCGGATCGACATCAGCCCGGGAGGGCCGGAGCCCGGCGCCGGCGGGCGGCTCTCCCCGGGGGAAATCGGTGGGCACCTGCGGGCCCCCACGGAGGCGCCCGGCGGCGCCCTCGTCTACGTCGACGCGCTCGAGTACCTCGCCGGAGAGTACGGGCTCGAGCTCACCCTCAAGTTCGTCCACTGGCTCGTCGGCCAGGTCGAGCAGACCGCGAGCGCGCTCGTCGTCTCCTTCGACCGGCGCTCGCTGGACAGCCGCGAGATGAGCCGCCTCGAGCGCGCGTTCCAGCAGCTCGTGTAGCGCCGGCCGAGCGCTGCCGCACGACCCATAAGCTTTCGACCCCTGCCGGCGAGCCCCGATGCGGTCGCGGATGGAGATCGCCTTCTACACCGACTCCTACGTCCCGATGCAGGACGGGGTCGCGGTCGTGAGCGCCGGCCTCGCCCGCGCGCTTCGGCGGCTCGGTCACGGCGTGCGGGTGTTCGCCCCCAATCCGGTCGTCGGGCGTCCGACCGAGGAGGGCGAGGAGGACGGGATCCCGGTGACGCGGGTCCGATCGCTGCCGGTACCGCTCTACGGCCAGTACCGCTGGCCGCTGAACCCGCTCGCCCTGATCCGCGAGCACCGCGGCGCCGCCGACGCCGACCTCCTCCACCTGCACACGCCCGGCGGGATCGGCAGCGCCGGTTTCCTCGCCGCCCGGCGGTTCGATCGGCCGCTGGTCGGCACGTTCCACACGAACCTGAAGGAGATGCGCGAGAGCGTCCCGCAGAAGTTCCTCGTGCCGACCTTCTTCCGGATCGCCTGGTGGTACAACCTCGGGACGTACTGGCGCTGCGACGTTGCGACCGCCCCGAGCCGCGCCGCGCGCGAGGCGCTCGAGGAGGCCGTCCGCAAGCCGTTCCGCCGGCCGGTCGAGGTGGTGCCGAACGGCGTCGACGTCGACCGGTTCCGGCCGGGCCTGTCGGTCCCCGACTGGCGCGAGCGCTGCGGGCTCCCGCGCGATCCCCTCGTCACCTACCTCGGACGCCTGACCGTCGACAAGGGGGTCCACCGGTTCCTGGACGCGCTCGCAGCGGCGGCCGGCGCGACCGACCTCGTGGGCGTCGTGGGAGGCGCGGGGCCGGAGGCGGGGGCGGTCCGCGATCGGATCCGCGCCGACCCCCGCCTCGCCGGCCGGGTCCGCTACGTCGGGCCGGTCGCCGAGGTGGAGAAGCCGTCGCTCCTCAGCCAGACCGACCTGTTCGTCCTCCCGTCGACCAGCGACACGTCGAGCATCGCGCTGCTCGAGGCGATGGCGTCGGGCGTCGCGGTCGTCGCCCCGGCCGCGGGCGGCGCCGCCGAGGTCGTCGCGGACGGCGTCACCGGCCGTCGCGTCCCCGTCCTGGAGGCCGGAGCCCTCTCCGCGGCGGTGCGCGATCTGCTCGACGACCCAGCCCGGCGGGAGGCGATGGGGCGCGCCGCCGCCGAGGAGGTCCGCCGGACCGCGTCGCTCGACACGATGGCCCGTCGCTTTATCTCTCTCTACGAGCTAGCAATCGCCGCGAGGGGTCGCGGTGAGCGCCGTTCCGCTGTCCGAGCTTGATCGCCTGGCGCGCACGCTGGGCGGCGATCGCCACGACGCCTTCAGCGAGCGGGCGCTCGCCCGGGCCTACGAGGAGTACCGCTCCCGCCCCCGGCCCGCGCTTGCGGCCGTGAGCCTCGTCTCCGACGGGCGGCCGTTCCCGAGCCTCGCGGCCCTCCTGATGGACCCGGCCGCCCGGTTCGACTCGGGCGAGCTCACGCTCGCCTCGGCCCCGGCCCCGGGGTCGGCCTGGAGGTTCCTCGTCCCGTTCGAGCGGCTCGTCTTCTCGCCCGACGGCTCGGTGGAGCTGCATCCGGCCGACGGGGCCCCAGCGGTCCGCGGGATCGCGCGCGCGCTCCTGCGCGAGCACTACCTCGTCCGCTCCCAGGCCGAGGAGGAGCAGGGCGCCTCGGGCGGGCCCCGCGTCGAGCTGCGCGGCCTGCGCGGCACGCTCGCCGAGGCCGCGCGGGTGTGCCGCGAGGCGCGGATCATCCCGTTCGGTGTCGCGATCCTCGTCTACCTCGCCGACGAGCGGGTGCGCTTCGAGTTCGACGCGGTGCACACGACGCTCCTGCCCGACCCCCGGGCCGGACGCCTCAGCCCGACCCGGCGGACGCGGCGCAGCGCGCGCCTGAGCTGGGCGGTCGACGGCTACGTCGCCCGATCCGACCTCTCGGTGCTCGGCGCCCGGTGCCTGGAGATCCTGGTCGAGTCGCCCGGTCTCACCTCCGTCGAGCTGTCGTACGTCTTCGGCGGGGTCCGCGAGCTCGTCGACTCGGCGCTCCAGGGCCTCGTCCAGCATGGGATCATCTCCTTCGACCACCGGACCGGCACCTACCGCGCGCGACTCGAGGCGTTCCAGGCCGCCGGCCCCGCCCCCTCCCTCGAGCCGGGCGGCCCCCCCGGCGACCCGGCGCTCCGCACGAGCGTCCAGGAACTGATCGCGGCGGCGGACGCGCGGGCCACCTGCCCGCTGTGCGGGCGCCCGCTGCCGGCCGGCCCCAAGACGATCCTGTGCGACGAGTGCGCCGCGCGCGTCGGCGCCGCCTAGGGACGGCGCGACGGGCCTGTCGGGATGCTCCGCTCCGGGCGGGGGGCGCCCGGAGCCTTTGAACCCGAGTTCGCTGGCTTAGAAGGCCAGTGCTTTCTCCCAGCTAAGCTACAGGCCCGCGCGCTAGACGGTGGTCGCTTCCTTAACCCTTCGCCCGGTCCCGCGCCGGACCGTCACCGTCCCCCGGGCCCGGCGGGGGCCGGGCCGGTCGGCGGACGCGACGAGGTGGGCGAGCCGCAGCGGCTCCGGCCAGAAGCCGCGCACCCGAGCGCGTCGCACCAGCGCGATCGCCTCGGCGCGCCGGCACCCGACGGCCGTCGCGAGCAGGGGAGCGCCGTCGGTCGGCACCCGGAAGAGCCGGTGCGCGCGCAGCAACCGCCAGCGGCGCGCCGCATCGGTCCCGAACCAGGTCGAGAGCGCGGCGCGGATCCGGGGAAAGTCGGGCGGCCGACGGGTGAGCGCCACGACGGGGAGGCCGAGGCTCTGTCCGATCGCGTCGAGGTCGAGGACGTTGAAGCCGCCAACGACCGCGCCGTCGAGCAGGAGGGCCCGCACCCCGTCCAGCGGACCGGTCGACCGCACGAGCGCGATCACGGCCTCGGTGCCGTCGCGGCCGTCGACCCGAACGCGGCCGCGGCGGACCGACTCCACGTAGCCCGGCAGCGACACCACCACCGCGGCGAGGGGGGCGAAGCGGGCCCGTCGATCGAACGCGCCGTCGTCCACGGCGACCAGGCGCGGGTGCGGCTTGGCGAGCGCGCGCCGCAAGGCTAAGAGGCCCGCGACGCTCGCCGCCGCGCGATGGGCGCGACGACCGTCTACGTCCGCTGCCCGAACTGCGGCGGAGAGATCCGGGCGACGCTCGCGCCCGGTCCGCCGACCCAGTGGTTTCCCTGCCCCCACTGCCGGGCGCCGGTGCCGGTCGTGGCCCCCCGCGACCCACCCCCCCTCTACACGTGGGAGGTGATGCCGGGGCTTTACCCCGCTCTGCCGAGCCCGCGCCTGCCGCGTCGTCGCTCCGGGCGCCCGATCGCGGTCACGCTGATCGCGATCGCCGTCGTCGCGGCGGCGCTGGCCGGGGTCCTCGCCTACGACGGCTGGCTCGCGGTGCAGCCGGCGAGCTTCGCGGTCGCCGGCACGGTCGAGCACGCCGAGAACGGGCTCCTCGTCCCGATCGCCGGGGCGACGGTGCGCCTGACGAACGACGCGAACCAGTCGACCTCGCTGACGACCGGCCTGAACGGCGGATTCGCCTTCGCCGGCGTCCCGCCGGGCGGCGTCAGCCTGAACGTCAGCGCGGTGGGCTTCTCGCCGGTGACGGTCACGACGTTCGTCTCGTCCGTGTACGCGGCGCCGGCGACGGGGCTCATGGTCGAGCTGAGCCCGGGCGGCGCGAACAACGGCACGGCGGTGGCGCTCGCCGCGTTCCCGGACCTGGAGCAGTTCGAGGCCGCCCTCGGGAGCGGCGCGGTCCTGCTCGCGATCGTGACCGTCGTCGCGGGCGCCGCGGCGGTCGCCACCGACCGCGACGAGCGGCCCGCGCTTTCGGTGGTCGGCGGCGCCGCGGGGATCCTCTCGCCGTTCGTGCTGTTCTACCTGTCGCTGTCCAACGTCTTCCCCCTCCTCACGCTCGCGACGGCGGCGCTCGCCGGCGCCGGCACGGTCGTGGTGGGCGTGCGGGCGGCCCGTCTCGCCGAGACCGGACCGGCGGCCGACTAGGCCGATCCGGGGGGGTTGGGGGCCCCCCGCCCGGCGGGGATCCCGCGCGCCGGCGCCGCGATCGGACGGCGGTTGCGGTAGCCGCCCCCGATCGGGTGGAAGAAGGCGACGCGCGCCTCGCCGCGCTGCCAGCAGAGGAAGACGAGCTCGCCGCCCTCCAGTCCGTAGAAATCGACGAGGCCGCTCTCCAGGTCCTTGAGCTCGATCCCTTCCGCGCGCAGCCCTCCGATCGCCTCCTCGAGGCGGTGGGTCAGGTTCGTCCACTCCGCGTCGAGGCGCTGCTTGAGCTCGTGATCCGCCTGGTCCGACGCGTCGACATCCGCGCCCCAGAAGCCGACGAGCCGCTGGACCTCCGCGTGCACCTCGCGCAGGCGGACGACCCAGCCGCGCAGGCGGGGCAGCAGCTCCTCGAGCTCCGGGATCCGGCCGCTCGCCTCCTCGGCCGTCCACAGGCGGGGCGGCGCGGAACGCTCCGTTCCGCGGCGGTCCGCCGAGCGCGCTGTCACGGGGTTTCCTCGTCGGCAAGAATACGGTCCCCCTATTTACGCCCGCGAGAGCGCCCGGGTAACCGCGCGGAGCGCGGCCGGCGACTACGTCGGCCCGAGCGCGACGCGCTCGATCGGCCAGCCCCGGCTGCGGTACGCGCGCTCGACGGCGTCACCGTGGAGGGCATCGCGGACCTCGAGCTCGACCTCGACCGTGACCTCGCCGGGGGGCCGGTCCGGCGACTCGCGGCCGTGGTAGATGTGCCGCACGTTTGCCCCGCCTTCGGCCGCGACATGCAGGAACGCCTCGAGGCGGCCGGGCTGGTCGCGGAGCGGCGCGCGCAGCCGGAGCAGGCGACCCTCGGCCGCGAGGCCGATGAACAGGATGCGGTCGAGCAGGAACGGGTCGATGTTCCCGCCGCTCACGACGAGCACGGTCGGGCCCGGATCGGCCAGCGCCGGCTGCTCGAGGAGCGCCGCGAGCGGCGTGGCGCCGGCCCCCTCGGCGAGGACCTTGGCCTGCTCCAGGAGGAGGAAGGCGGCGCGCGCGATCGTCCGGTCGTCGACGACGACCGCCCGCGCCCCCGCCGCCTTCAGGATCGCCAAGGGCAGGTCGCCGATCTGGCGCGTCGCGAGCCCGTCGGCGAAGGTCGCGGGCCGCGGGCCGACCACGACCCGTCCACGCTCCAGGGACGGACGCAGGTTATCGCACCCCTTCGGCTGGACGCCCACAAGCTCCGCCGCGTGACCCCGGCCGCGCACGGCGGCGGCGATCCCTGCGAACAGGCCGCCGCCGCCGACCCCGACGACGATCCGCCGCACGGTCGGTAGGGCCTCGAGGATCTCGAGGCCCACCGTGCCCTGTCCGGCGATCACCGCCGCGTCGTCGTACGGGTGCACGTAGGTGAGCTGGTCCTCGCGGGCGAGCCGCACCGAGTGCTCGTGGGCCTCGTCGTAGTCGCTGCCCCGCAGCACGACCGTCGCACCGAGAGCCTCGGTGAGGTGGACCTTGAGCGGGGAGGCGTTCTCCGCCATCACGATCGTCGCCGGCACCCCGCGCGCTCGAGCCGCCCAGGCGACCCCCAGCGCGTGGTTGCCGGCGGAGGCGGTGATCACGCCGCGCTTCGCTTCCTCCTCGGAGAGGCGCGCGATGCGGTTCGTCGCCCCCCGCAGCTTGAACGCCCCGGTCCGCTGCAGGTTCTCCAGTTTCAAGTAAACCGGCGTGTCGGGCAGGCCGGGCAGCCGGGGCGCCAGCACGAGCGGCGTCGGCGCGATCGAGGGCGCGATCGTCCGCGCTGCGGCCTCGATCTCCGCGAGCGTCACGGGGAGCGCAGGACCGCCGGCCATCCGGATCGGTCCGCCGGACCGGAGCCGCGCGCTTAATCGTTCGGGTCGGTCCGATCGGCTCCGGCGCGGCCGACTCCTCTACGCGCGCGTTCGAGCGCGCCGGCCCCGCGCGGGCGCCGGAACGGCGCCGCTCTGTCGGTAAAACATCAATTTTGCGGCAGCGCTTAAATAGGGCACATTTCTCCCCCGTCCCCACCGGAGGCAGGACCCCCTATCGACCCATGGCACGTCGGCATCGCCCCCGTCGGGGCTCGCTCGCGTACTCGCCGCGCAGCCGCTCGGCCCGCCAGGTGCCGCGCGTCCGGAGCTGGGCCCGGGGAGGCGCCAAGCCCGCCGTCGAAGGGTTCGCCGGCTACAAGGTCGGCATGACGCACGCCTTCATCGTCGACTACCGCAAGCGCTCGACGACCGCCGGCCAGGAGCTCGCGGTCCCCGTCACGGTCGTCGAGGTGCCTCCCCTTCGGGTCGTCGGCGCCCGTCTCTACGCCCGGGGCCCGTACGGTCTGCGCGTCGCCGCCGAGGTGTGGGGCTCCGGGACGATCGAAGAACTCGCACGGCGCTTGCCCACGCACCCGTCGAGCCCGACCGCCGGCCTCGAGCGCTTCGGCGCGACGAGCGCCGACGAGGTCCGGCTGCTCGTCCATACCCAGCCCCAGTTGATCACGGGTACCCCGTCGAAGACTCCCTCGCTCTTCGAGGTCCGCGTCTCCGGCGAGAAGTTCGAGGAGCGGCGCGAGTTCGCGCTGCAGCAGCTCGGTCAAGAACTGGGCGCCGAACAGCTCGCGAAGGAAGGCGAGTTCGTCGACGTCATCGGCGTCACGAAGGGCTTCGGGTTCCAGGGACACATCCAGCGCTGGGGCGTCAAGCTCCAGCCGCGCAAGAACTCCAAGCACCGACGCATGATCGGGACCCTCGGGCCGCACAACCCCAGCTTCGTCACGTACCGGATCCCGCAGGCCGGCCAGCAGGGGTATCACCGGCGGACGCAGTACAACATGCGGGTCCTCAAGGTCGTCCGCGACCCCCGCTCGGACCCGATCACGCCGGCCGGCGGCTTCCCTCATTACGGAGAGCTGCGCAGCGCCTGCATCGTCCTGCACGGCTCCCTGCCCGGGCCATCGAAGCGCCTGCTCCGCTTCCGCACCCCGGTCCGGCGTCTCGTGGCGACCGTCGAGAAGGTCGACATCCGATACTTCAGCACCCGTTCGAAGCAGGGCGCATGAGCGACGCCACCCCGCCCGAGCCGCCCGCCGCGCCGCCGGAGCACGCCACGCCCCACCACCGGGTCCACGTCCTGTCGATCGCCGGCAAGCGCGGGGCGACCGTCTCGCTGCCGCTCGCCTTCTCCGCGCCCCTGCGCCCGGACCTGATCCACCGGGCGGTGGTCGCCGCGCAGAGCCATCGCCGCCAGCCCTACGGCACGAGCCCGACCGCCGGGGTGCGGCACTCCGTCGAGTGGGCCGGCAAGGGCCGCGGCGTCGCGCGCACGCCGCGCCTGATGGATTCGATGCGGGGCGCGCAGTCACCGAACACCGTCGGCGGCCGCCCGGCGCATCCGCCCCGGGTCGAGCGGATCTGGACGAAGAAGATCAACCGGAAGGAGCGACGGCTCGCCTTCGCCTCTGCGCTCGGCGCGACGCGGGATGCCCGGCTCGCCGAGGCGCGGGGGCACCGCCTGCCCACTGGAGTCCACTTGCCGCTCGTGCTTGAGGACCCGGTCGAGGATGTGAGGACGACCGAGGACGCCCGAGCGCTGCTCGAGCGCCTGGAGCTGTGGGCCGACGTGGACCGTTCCCGGCGGGCGGTCCACCTGCGCTCGGGGCGAGGCCGCCGGCGCGGTCGGGTCCGGCGGACCCCCCGCAGCCTGCTGCTCGTCACGAGCGCCCCCGGAAAGGCGCGCGGGTTCCGCAATCTCTCGGGCGTGGACGTCGTGCCGGTGCTCCGTCTCGGAACCGAGGACCTCGCCCCCGGGGGCACCCCGGGCCGCTTGACGTTGTTCTCGCGCGGAGCGGTCGAGTCGCTGCGCGCCCGCCTCGGGGAGGCCGCCCCGTGAGCGAGTTCCAGCACCGCGTGATCCTGCACGCCTACGTCACGGAGAAGTCGATGGACGAGATGGAACGGCTCAACAAGCTCGAGTTCGCCGTCGACCGCCGGGCCTCGCGCGCGGCGATCAAGCGCGCGATCGAGCGCCTCTACGACTGTCGCGTGGCGAAGGTCAACACGAAGATCGTTCGGAGCGGCAAGATCGCGACCGTCACGTTCCACAAGGAGTTCTCGGCGGAGGACATCGGCAGCCGGGCGGGAGTGTTCTAGTGGGCAAGCGCATCATCTCTCGGCGCCGAGGCAGCGGCACCGGCACCTACCGCTCGCCGAGCCACCGGCACCCCGGACCGGTCTACCACCCGCCCCCGTCGCTCGTCGGCGACGGACGCGTCGTGCGGATCGTACCGGCCCCCGGTCGGACCGCCCCGGTGGCCGAGGTCGCCGGCCCGGACGGGACGGAGCTCCGCATCCTGGCGAGCGCCGGCCTCGCGACCGGCGACACGGTCGCCTTCCAGGAGGGCCGCGTCGACCGCGGGTCGATCCTGCCCCTCGGCCGGATACCCGACGGCACGCTCGTCTCCAACCTCGAGGTGAAGCCGTTCGACGGCGGGCGGCTCGTCCGCGCCGCCGGCTCGAGCGCGCTCGTCGTCGCGCACAGCGCCGGCGAGGTCACGGTCCAGCTGCCGAGCGGGCGGTTCAAGCAGTTCCTGGCCACGTGCCGCGCCCAGGTGGGTGCGATCGGCGGCGGCGGCCGCCGCGAGCGCCCGATCATCAAGGCGGGCAAGAAGGTCCTCGCGACGCGTTCCCTCGCCCGTGCTCCGTTCAAGGTCCGCGGCGTGGCGATGAACCCCGTCAACCATCCGTTCGGCGGTGGTGCCCATCAGCACGTCGGTCGGCCGAGCACGGTGTCGAGCGGGACCTGGCCGGGCGCCAAGGTCGGGCGGTTCAGCCGCGCGACGCGGACGAAGAAGCGGCTGCGCGCCGAAAGGGGAGGCGGATAGTGCCGAAGGCGAGGAGGGCCAAGCGCGTCGAGGCCCGTCGCAAGCGCGAGTTCACCTACCGGGGCCGCACGCTCGCCGAGCTGCAGGCGCTGACGCTCGAGGAGTTCGCGAAGATCGCCCCCGCGCGGGCGCGCCGCTCGATCCGTCGCGGCTTCAACAACGAGACCGCGGTGTTCTTCGAGCGGATGCGAGCGACCCCGCAGGACAAGGTCGTCCGTACCCACTGCCGCGACGCGCTCGTGCTCCCGTGGCACGTCGGGCGGCGCGTCGCCGTCCACACCGGCAAGGAGTTCAAGGAGGTCGAGGTCCGGGCCGAGATGATCGGCCACTACTACGGGGAGTTCGCGCTCACCCGGCGCTTCGAGAAGCACTCCGGCCCCGGCGTCGGCGCGACGCGCTCGTCGAAGTTCATGCCACTGAAGTAGGACGGGGAACGGGACGATGCGCGGCTACACCTACCGGAACGAGCCCGGGGTCAACGTCGCCCGGGCACGGGGGATCGAGCTGCCGATCTCGCCGAAGAAGACCTACGAGGTGCTGAACGCGATCCGCGGGCTTTCCCTCGAACGCGCGCGCACGATCCTCGAGGACGCGGTGGCGCTGCGCCGCCCGATCCCGTTCCGCCGCTACAACCAGGAGACGGCGCACCACCCCGGCACCGGACCGGGCCGCTATGCGGCCAAGGTCGCCCGCAACGTCCTCCAGGTGCTCAAGAACGCCGAGGAGAACGCCGAGTACGACAGCCTCGACACCGACCGGCTGTTCGTCCGGGTCGCCGCGAGCTCGCGCGGCCGGATCCTCAAGGCCCAGATGCCCCGGGCGCAGGGCCGCTCCACGGCGTGGAACGAGCAGACGACCAACATCGAGATCGTGCTCGCCGAGCGCACGGAGGCGGCATGAGCGCCGAGCAGAAGGTGATCCAGGAGGCGATGCGCCGGGTCCTCCTCAAGGACTACCTGGTGCAGGAGAGCGCCCGCGCCGGCTTCGGCGGCCTCGAGATCACCCGGACCCCGATGGGCACGCGGGTCACCCTGATCTGCGAGCGACCCGGTATCCTGATCGGCCACCGGGGCGAGCTGATCAAGAACCTGACCGAGGACATCCAGCACCGCTTCCAGCTCGACAACCCCCAGATCGAGGTGCAGGAGGAGCGACAGCCGAGCCTGAACGCGCAGCTGATGAGCGAGAAGCTGGCCTCGACGCTCGAGCGGGGCTGGCACTTCCGCCGCGCCGGCCATTCGACCGTGCGCCGGATCATGGAGGCGGGCGCCCGCGGGTGCCAGGTGATCCTGTCCGGCAAGCTCACCGGCGAGCGGCACCGCACCGAGCGCTTCAAGGCCGGCACGATCAAGTACTGCGGTGAGGCCGTCCATCTCTGGATCGACAAGGGGTTCAGCCAGGCCCGCCTGAAGCCGGGGGTCATCGGCGTCAACGTCTGGATCATGCGACCAACGGCCAAGCTGCCCGACGAGATCGTGGTGAAGGGCGTCGAGGAGCGTTCGAAGGCGGCGCCCGTCGTGCTGCCGACCCTCGAGGAGTCCGTCGCGGCCGTGCCGCCCCCGAGCGCCCCCCCCGAGACCCCGGGGGCCACGTGACGCTCCTGCGCATGAAGGAGCTGCGCGAGCTCTCCGACGACGACCTCCGGCGCAAGGTCTCCGAGGTCGAGAACGATCTCTTGCGGGAGCGCGGCGTCGCGGCGATGGGCGGCGCTCCGCCGAGCCCCGGCCGCATGCGCGCCCTGCGCACGAACGTCGCCCGCGCCCTCACCGTCCTCAACGAGCGCGCGAGCCAATCCCGGGAGGCCCCGCGTCCGTAGGAGGCGGTACGGTGGACCGATGGCGCCGGCACACGTCCCCGCACTCGCCCTCGACCGCGTCGAGCGGGAGGCGCTCGCCGGGGAGATCCTCGGCGCGTCGGTCATCGTGCGCGCGGCCCCCGGGCTCCGGACGCCGATCGCGGGCACGCTCGTTGACGAGACGATGTCCACGTTCGTCGTGCGCCGACCGGGCCGGGCGCGGCCGGTGCGCGTCGCCAAGGCCGGCCTCGAGGGCACGATCGTCCTCGGCCGGCGAGAGTTACCGTTAAGAGGCGACGCCCTTCGCGTGCGTCCCGAGGACCGCACGAAGCGGCTCTTGACCGGTGGTCCTCGGAGGTTCCGATGACCCCGGCCCGCACGCCCCGCGCCCGTGATATCGGGCTCGACGTTCGCGCACCGAAGACGCGGTGCGACGACCGCCACTGCCCGTTCCACGGCCGCCTGTCCCTGCGCGGCCAGGTCCTCGAGGGGACGGTCGTGTCGACCTCGATGCAGCGGACCGCGGTCGTCGAGCGGACGCTGCTGCACTACCTGGCGAAGTACGAGCGCTACGAGAAGCGTCGACGGCGCTACCTCGCGCACGCCCCCGCCTGCCTCAAGGTCGCGGTCGGCCACCGGGTCCGCATCGCCGAGAGCCGGCCGCTGTCCAAGCTCGTGGCCTTCTGCATCGTCGAGGATCTCGGCGAGGTCGCGATGCCCGTGCGCGGCGAGGAAGCGTCGACGCTGCGCCCGGCGCCGGCGCCTCCGGAGGAAGCATGAAGGGCCTGGCGGGACGCCGGGGCCGGGGGCTCCCCAAGGGGGCGCGCCTCGATTGCGTCGACAACACCGGCGCGAAGGTCGTCGAGATCATCGCCGTGCGGAACTGGCACGGGACGCACCGGCGCTATCCGCGCGCCGGTATCGCCGACCTCGTCATCGTCTCCGTCAAGAAAGGGACCCCGGAGATGCGGCGGCAGGTCCTGCACGCGGTCATCGTCCGGGCCCGCTCGCCGTTCCGCCGGCCCGACGGTACGCGCCTCCAGTTCGAGGACAACGCGGCGGTCATCACGACGGAGACCGGCGAGATCAAAGGCTCTCAGATCAAGGGACCGGTCGCGAAGGAGGCGGCCGAGCGCTGGCCGCGGATCGCCGCGGCCTCGTCGATCATCGTGTAGGAGGAGTTCGATCGATGACGCTCTCCCCCCACTCCCCGCGCCGGCAGCGCAAGGCGCTCTACACCGCGGACGCGTTCGAGCGACGCCGCCGCATGACGGTCCCGCTCTCCCGGGACCTGCGCCGCCGCATCCGCGCCCGCAGCGTGCCGATCCGCAAGGGCGACACCGTCCGCGTGCTGGGCGGCAGCTTCGTCGGGCGCGAGGAGCGGGTCGCGCGGATCGATCGACGCGCCTACAGCGTCGTCCTCGACAACGTCACGGTCAAGACCGGCGAGGACAAGCTCAAGCCGCTGCCGATCCGGCTGAGCCACCTCGTGATCACCCGGCTCAATCTCTCCGACGCCTGGCGGCGCCGTTCGCTGCGCGTCGCGGACGAGGACGTCAGCCCCGAGGAGCGGGGCGAGCCGCCGGAGGCCGAGGCGCCGGCCGGGGCCCCCGCGCCGGCGACCCCGGCGGAGGATTCGCCCGCGCCCACCGCATCGCCCCGCCCGCGGCGGCGCCGCGCCAGCGCGACCCCCTCCGACGAGCCGGAGGCGGCGCCATGACGTTCCGTCTCAAGCGCCGGGCCGCGCCCCCCAGCTGGACGATCCCGCGCAAGGGAACGAAGTGGATCAAGCGCCCGGGCCCGGGCCCGCACGCCCAGGACCGCTCGGTCCCGCTGCTCCTCGTGCTCCGGGACCTGCTCCACCTCGTGCGAAGCGCCCGCGAGGCGCGGATCGTCGTCCGCTCCGGCGCGGTGCGCGTCGACGGGCAGATCGCGAAGGACCTGGACCGGGGCGTCGGGCTGATGGACACCCTCTCGCTCGCCGCCCCCCTCGACGCCCACTACCGGATGGTGAACGACCGGCACGGCCGCCTCGTCCTGATCGCGATCCCGTCGACCGAGGCCGGGACCAAGATCGGTCGCGTCCGGTTCAAGCACGCGGCCCCCCGCGGCCGCGTCGAGGTGACGCTCCACGACGGCCGCAACCTGCTCGTGCCCCCGACGAGCCCGTACCGGGTCGGGGATTCCCTCAAGCTCGAGGTCCCCGCGCAGAAGGTCGTGGAGCACCTGCCGCTCGCGCCCGGGGCGCTCGCCTACGTGGCCGGCGGCTCGCACGTGGGTCAGCTCGCGCGCGTCGAGCGGATCGAGGTCCGCAACTCCTCGGCGCCGAACCTCGTCCACTTCAAAGAGGGCTTCTCGACGATCAAGGAGTACGTGTTCGTTGTCGGAGAGGCCGTGCCCGGCGTCACGCTCGCCGAGGGGGTCGACCGGTGAGCGCGAGCGCCCCCGCCGTGCCGCCGCCCGCCCGCGAGAACCCCCACCGGGCGATCCGCGTCATCAAGGTCGTCGTCAACGCCGGGGTCGGAGAGTCCGGCGAGAATCGGACCCGGGCCGAGCGCGTGCTCTCGATGGTGACCCACCAGAAGCCGGTCGCGACGCGGTCCCACTCCACGAACCGCGACTTCGGGATCCGCCAGGGTCAGGAGATCGGCGCGAAGGTGACCCTGCGCGGTGCCGTGGCCGTCGACTTCCTCGGACGCGCCTTCGAGGCCCGGGACCGCCAGCTCGACGTCGAGTCGATCGATCGGAACGGCAACTTCTCCTTCGGGATCGCCGACTACACCGACTTCACCGGAATGAAGTACGACCCCGCGATCGGCATCCACGGCATGGACGTCGCGGTCGAGCTCGGCCGCGCCGGGTACCGGGTGCGCGGCCGTCGACAGCGGGCGCGTCCGATCCCGCGCACGATCCGCTCGACGCCGGCCGAGACCCGCGCGTTCCTCGAGACGACCTTCCAGGTCAAGGTCCTGGAGTGAGCCCGTGAAGCCAAAGCGCAAGTTCGGGCGGAAGGACGGTTGCCTGCGCTGCGACCGCAAGCGCGGGATCGTCCGGCGCTACGGGCTCCACCTCTGCCGCCAGTGTTTCCGCGAGGTCGCCGTCGACCTCGGCTTCCGCAAGTACCAGTAGGAGGACTCCGTGCAGCAGGATCTTCTCAACGACGCGCTCGTGGCGCTCGGGCATGCCGACCAGGACGGCAAGCCGCGCGTCGAGCTCGCACCGACCTCGACGCTCATCGCCGAGGTGCTGAGGATCTTCCGCGAGCACCAGTACATCGAGGAGTTCACCTTCGTCCCGACGGGCCGCGGCGGCAAGTACGACGTGAAGCTCTCGCGGCGGATCAACGCCTGCGGGGTCATCAAGCCGCGACTGAGCGTCCCGTACCAGAACCTGGAGCGCTACGAGGCGCGGTTCCTGCCGGCGCAGGACTTCGGACTGCTCGTGCTCTCGACGAACCGCGGCGTCGTCTCGCACCGCCAGGCCCGGGAGCTCAAGATCGGGGGGAGGCTGCTCGCGTATGTCTACTGAGCCGGACCGCTCGCGGGCGCGGATCGAGGTCGCCGACGGCGTGAGCTTCTCGGTGGCGCCGGGCCGGCTGCGGGCGAGCGGCCCGCTCGGTCGCGTCGATCGGCCCTTCCCCTCCGACGTGCTGGAGCTCACGAGCCGGCCGGGCGCGGTCACGCTCGCCCTGCGCCTGCCCGCGGACCGCAAGCGCTCGCAGGCGCTGCTCAAGACGTGGGCGGCCCACCTGCGCAACCTCTCGGGCAGCCTGACGCGGGGGGTCGAGGCGCGCATGAAGGTCGTCGCGGCGCACTTCCCGATGAAGGTCAGCGTGCGCGGCGAGGAACTGGTCATCGAGAACTTCCTCGGCGAAAAGTTCCCGCGCTCGACCCGGCTGGTGGCGGGGACCCAGGCGAGCGTGGAGGGCGACATCGTCACGATCTCGGGCCACGACGTCGAAGAGGTGGGCCAGAGCGCCGCGAACATCGAGCGCGCGACCCGGATCCGCGACTACGACCCGCGGGTCTTCCAGGACGGCATCTACCTCATCGAGCGGGCCCACCTGAAGGAGGCGAGCTAGTGGCCGAAACGGACAGCTCCGAGGCCCCACCGCGCTCCTCTCGCGCGCGGCGCCGACGCACCTCCGACGACGAGGCGCCGACGCCCGCGGCCGCGCCGGCCGCGGCCGAGCCGCCCGCGCCACGGGCGCCCCGGCGCGCCACGCTCTCTTCCGAGCGACGCCGCCTCATCCGCCTGCGCGACCAGGGCTCGCGCGTGCGACCGGACTTCGGACGTCAGGCCGCGAACCGCTACGGGCGCATCGGTCGCGACGGCGCCTGGCGGCGGCCCCGGGGCCTCCAGTCGAAGCAGCGCCGCCACTACGGCTACCGACCGCGCGTCGTCCGCATCGGCTACCGCGGCCCCGCGGCGGTGCGGGGGCTCACCCCCGCCGGCTTCCGCCCGATCCTCGTCCGCACCGGCGCGGAGATCGAGGCGCTCGACCCGGCGACGGAGGCGGCGGTCATCGCCCGCACCGTGGGAACCCGTCGGCGTCTCACGCTGGAGGACGTCGCCCGTCGCAAGGGGATCCACGTGGTGAACCCGATCGTGACGAGCGAGCGGGAGGCCTAGCGATGCCGGACCTCGCGAACCAGCGGCGGATGGCGGCCGCCCTCCTCAAGTGCGGCGAGGGTCGGATCTGGATCGACCCGGCGAGCCAGGAGGAGCTGGCCGACGCGGTGACGCGCAGCGACATCCGCAGCGCGATCAAGGCCGGCGTCATCCGCCGCAAGGCGGTCCTCGGGACCTCCCGCGTGCGGGCCCGCCGCCGGGCGGCGGAGCTCGCGAAGGGGCGGCACGCGGGGCCCGGGTCCCGCCGCGGCTCGCCGCGCTCCCGCCTTCCCAAGAAGGACCGCTGGATGCGCCGGATCCGGGCCCAGCGCGCGATCCTCGCGGAGCTCCGCGGCACCCGCCGCATCACGCCCGCCGTCTACCGGGAGTTCTACCGGCGGGCGAAGGGGGGCATGTTCCGCAGCCGAGCGCACCTCGTGCAGAACCTGCGGCTCGCCGGCGCGCTCAAGGAGGCGAAGGCATGAGCACGGGACCCCGCTACCGCGTGCCGTTCCGACGGCGCCGCGAAGGCCGCACGGACTACCGCGTGCGCCTGCGGCTCTTGCGCTCGGGCCAGCCCCGGGCGGTCGTCCGGCTCTCCGAGCGCCGCATCCGGGTCGCGGTCGTCGCCTACGACCCGGTCGGCGACCGGGTCGTGGCCGCGGCGGACAGCCGCGAGCTCGGGGGCATCGAGTTCCCGACCGTGAGCTTCGCCTCCACGCCCGCCGCCTATCTCACCGCCTACCTCGCCGGCCTGCGGGCGAAGGCCGGCGGGGCGGCGAGCGCGGTGCTCGACGCGGGGCTGCGTCGACCGACCGAGGGCGGCCGCCTCGCGGCCGCGCTCAAGGGGCTGCTCGACGCCGGGATCGAGATCCCGCACGGCGAGGGCGGCTTCCCCAGCTCCGACCGCCTCGACGGCACGCACCTCCACCACCGGCTGCCGAGCCCCCTCGAGGCCTACAAGCTCAAGATCCCGCACCTGGTCGCCGCGCCCGCGGAGGCGAGCCGATGAGCGGCCCGGCGCCGATGGGCCCCGACCGGGGGCCCCCAGGGAGCGGAGGACCGGGCGCCGCGCCGGCGCCGCCGTGGGTCGCCAAGACCGAGCTCGGCAAGCGCGTCGCCAGCGACCAGATCACGACGATGAGCCAGGCGCTCGCGACCGGCCTGCCGCTGCGCGAGCCGC
Source organism: Thermoplasmata archaeon (assembly GCA_035622275.1). Taxonomy (NCBI): domain Archaea; kingdom Methanobacteriati; phylum Thermoplasmatota; class Thermoplasmata; species Thermoplasmata archaeon. The sequence continues at coordinate 38,601 of DASPVQ010000001.1, forward strand.
AGATCGTCGACAAGCTGTTGCCCGGGCTCCACGACGAGGTGCTCGACGTCAACATGGTCCAGCGCATGACCGACTCCGGCCGCCGGTTCAAGTTCGCTGTGACCGTCGTGGTCGGCAACGGCGACGGCTTCGTCGGCCTCGGCCGGGCCAAGGGCCGCGAGGTGGGGCCGACGATCCGGCGCGCGATCGACCGAGCGAAGCTCGAGATCGTCGAGGTCCTGCGCGGCTGCGGCAGCTGGGAATGCGGCTGCGGCCGCTCGCACACCCTCCCGTTCCAGGTCCACGGGCGCGCGGGCTCGGTGGTCGTGACGTTCAAGCCAGCTCCCCGGGGCGTCGGGCTCGCCGTCGGGGACGTCGCGAAGCCGATCCTGCGCTTCGCGGGGATCACCGACGCCTGGGGCTACACCGACGGTCACTCGAAGACGACCGTGAACTACGCGCAGGCCGCCTACCGCACGCTCGTCGCGCTCTCCCAGGTCAAGGTGCCCGCCGAGGACGCGGCGCGACTCAAGATCGTGCGGGGTCCGATCGGCACGTCGATCCTCCCTCCGAAGGAAGAGGGGGTCCGGCCGATGCGCGGCGGTCGGGGCGGGCGACGCCCGCCGCCCCGGGGCCCGCCGGGCCGCGGGGGACCGCCCCGTGGTGGGCCCGGGGGCGGACCCGGAGCGCCGGGCCGGCGGCCGGGACCCGGCACGCGGAGGGCCTGAGATGGCGTTCGTGGTCGTGCGCGTGCGCGGGACGATCCACGCGCGACGCGACATCGTGGAGACGCTGCGCTTCCTCCACCTGACCCGCGCGAACCACGCGACCGTCGTGCCCGAGGCACCGCCGGTCCGCGGGATGCTGTTCAAGGTCCAGGGCTACGTCACCTGGGGCGAGGCCGAGCCCGAGACGCTCGGGCTGCTCCTGAAGGAGCGGGGCCGCGGCCCGGACGGCCACCCCCTCTCCGGTGGCGGTGAGGGGGTCGGCGCGGAGACCGTGGACCTCGCCGCGCTCTCGCGCGCGGTCGCGGACGGCGGCCTCTCGGGCGTGAAGGGCGTGCGCCCGCTCTTCCGGCTGAAGGCACCGAAGGGCGGGTGGCGGTCGACCAAGCGGCCGTACACGCTCGGCGGGGCCCTCGGCTACCGCGGACGCGCGATCAACGATCTCGTCCGCCGGATGGTGTGAGGATGCCGAGCCGCACCCGCAAGTTCCGAGGACTGCGCACCCACGGCCGCGGCATCAAGGCCGGCCGGGGCGCGGGCAAGCAGGGGGGACGCGGCAACGCGGGGCTCCACAAGTACAAGTTCAAGTCGATGCTGATCTACGCGCCCGACCACTTCGGGCGCCACGGCTTCACGCGGCCGCCCGAGACGGCGTCGGTCCCCCGCACGGTCAACGTCGGCGACCTCGACCGCCTGCTGCCCGAGCTCGAGTCCCGCGGCGCGATCGGCCGCGAGGGGGAAGCGTACGTCGCGGACCTCACCAAGGCCGGCATCGATCGGCTGCTGGGCAAGGGCGCGAGCGAGCGCACCTGGAAGGTGATCGTCGGGCACGCGAGCCGCCACGCCCGCGAGAAGGTCGCCGTCGTCGAGGCCGCCAGCGCGGCACCGGCGCCCCCGTAGACTATATAATCCGCGGTCGAGGTCGACAGCGGTTCGATGGCGGACGAGGAGATCCCCCGGGACCACCGCTGGGCGATCCCGCTCTCGGTGATCGGCGTCGGGCTGTTCGCGATCATCTGGATCTGGGGCCAGCCGACCCCGATCGCGCTGGTCGTGGCGGGCGTCCTGATCTTCGTCCTGCTCGGGGTCCTCTACCTCGGCCTCTCCTACGCGGGGCCGCGCTCCCGACTCTACGGCCTCAAGCCGATCACGACGCGGATGCCCGCGGTCTCGCAGCCGAAGGGCCACGTCCACTTCCGCACCAAGCTGCTGTGGACGATCGGGATCCTGCTGCTGTACTTCCTGCTCACGAACATCTACCTGTTCGGCGTCGACCAGTCCACCGTCATCGACCTGTTCGCGAGCTACCGCGCGATCCTCGCCGGCGCGCAGGGGACGCTGATGCACCTCGGCATCGGCCCGATCGTCACCGGGTCGATCATCATGCAGCTGTTCACCGGGGCGAAGATCATCAACCTCGACCTCACCGACGACGAGGACAAGGGGATGTACCAGGGGACCCAGAAGGTCCTCGTCGTCGCGATGATCTTCATCGAGGCGGTCCCCCAGGTCTTCGGCTACCTCACCCCGAGCTCGAGCCTGGTCGCGAGCCTCGGCTCGGCCTCCCCCGGCAACGGCGTCCTCCTCGCGAACGTGATCATCATCGCGCAGCTCGTCTTCGGCAGCTACCTCGTCTTCCTGATGGACGAGGTCGTCTCGAAATGGGGGATCGGCAGCGGGATCTCGCTGTTCATCGCCGCCGGCGTGAGCCAGCAGATCGTCCAGGGGACGATCAACTGGATCCCGCAGACGCCGAGCGCCCCGGTGTCGACCGGCAACCTGCCCAGCGGCACGATCCCGAAGATGATCTACGTCTTCACGCACCTGTCCGCCTCCCAGATGGCGAGCGGCGGCTGGGAGCTCGTCCTGTTACGTCAGCCGAACCCGTTGATCGCCCTCATCGGCACCGCCGCGATCTTCTTCCTCGTGGCGTGGACGGAGTCGACGCGCATCGAGCTGCCGCTCTCGCACGCCGAGGCGCGCGGGGCGCGCGGTCGCTACCCGTTGCGCCTGATCTACGCCTCGAACATCCCGGTCATCCTGATGAGCGCGCTGCTCGCGAACGTGAGCGTCTTCACGATCCTGTTGTGGACCAACCCGACGCTCATCCACTTCCCCGTGATCGGGCACCAGTGGTGGATCGGCTCGTATCCGACGAGCACGCAAGCGACCGCGTTAGGGATCAGCCAGACCCAGCCGTTAACGGGCGGGGCGTACTACTTCTCGACGGTCAACGGCCTCGAGTCCTGGTTGCTGCCGATCATCAACTACCAGCAGTACGGCCAGTTCCTCGTCGGCCACACCTGGTGGCAGGGTCTCGTGCACGTCGTCGTCTACTTCGGCGCGATGGTCGGCGGCTCGATCCTCTTCGCGAAGTTCTGGATCCAGACGACGAACATGGGGCCGGAGGCGGTCGCGAAACAGATCGAGGCGTCCGGCATGCAGATCCCGGGCTTTCGTCGAGAACCCCGCGTGTTACGCCGCGTGCTGGAGCGCTACATCCCCGTGATCACCGTGATCTCCGGGGCCGCGGTCGGCGCGCTCGCCGCGGGGGCCGACCTCATCGGGACGCTCGGCAATGCGAGCGGCACCGGCGTGCTGCTGATGGTGGGGATCATCATCAACCTCTACGAGGCGATGGGTCGCGAGCAGCTGATGGAGATGAACCCGCTGCTCCGGCGCTTCCTCGGAGGCGAGGCGTAGGTGCCGACCGACGAGGAGCCGCTGCCCAGCAGCCATGCGCTGGCGTCCTCCGACGACGGCGGGCCGGAGGAGGCCTCGGCGGAGCCCGCGAGCGCGCCGGCGGCGCCCGCGAGCCGCCCGGCGGGCCCGGTCTTCAAGTTCTCGACGTTCGTCTACGTCTTCCTGGGCCTCCTCGGCCTGTTGATGGTCTTCGATACCGGTGCCCGCAACGCGATCGCCGGCGCCCTCGGCATCGGCCCGAATACCCTCGGCTTCCCGACGAGCGGGCCGCTGTACTTCCTGATCGGCTTCGGCTCGGGCTACCTGCTGCTCACGATGGCCCTCGCCGGCGCGATCGAGATGCTGATCACGGCGTTCGCCTACAACTACACGACCGACTGGATCAAAGCCGCGAAGGTCCAGAAGTGGAGCGCGGCGTTCCGCAAGGTCCAGATGGAGGCGATCCGCTCGGGCAAGAAGGACCGGATCGCCGCGCTCAAGCCGCACCAGGAGCGACTCACGCGCCTGTCGAGCGAGGTGTCGATCGCCCAGTTCAAGGGCATGGCGATCACCTGGTTCCTCCTGATCCTGATCTACACCTGGGTCGGCCTCGTCATCGGCTCGGCGACGATCGCGCAGCAGACCGTCAGCCTCGGCGGTACCGTGATCAACCTGAACACCTACCGGGTCTTCGGCTACTTCCCGCTCTGGTTCTTCATCTTCAGCCTGTACACCGTGCCGCTCTCGCTCGTCTTCCGGCGCATCCTGAAGAACTACTGGCTACGCCGGTACGAGGCGCGGCGGCTGAGCGAAGCGACCCCTCCGGCCGCGGACGCGACCGGGGGACCGGCGTGATCGACCGGGTCGTCGCGATCGGCGGGCCGGCGGGCAGCGGCAAGTCGACCGCCGGCCGCGGCGTCGCCGAGCGCCTCGGGCTCGTCTACGTGAGCGCGGGCGAGCTCTTCCGGTCGGAAGCCCAGGCGCGGGGCCTCGATCTCGCCGCGTTCGGTCGCTACGCGGAAGCGCACCCCGAGGTCGACCGCTCGCTCGACGAGCGGATGCAGTCGCTCGCGCGGCCCGGCCACCTCCTGGAGGGACGCGTGCAGGGACCGCTGTGCCGGCGGCGGGACGTGCCGGTCGCCTACGTCGTGGTGACCGCGGAGGCCGAAGAGCGCGCTCGGCGCATCGCCGGACGCGACGGACGGACCGTGCTGGCCGCGCGGGAGGAGATCCGGCAGCGCGAGGCGAGCGAGCGCGCCCGCTATGCCGCGATCTACGGGATCGACCTCGAGCGGGAGGTGCCGGATCTCACCATCGACTCGACCTTGCGTCCGGCCGAGCGCGTCGTGGAGATGATCGTCGCGTTCCTCGCGCCGGCCACGGGCGACGCCGACCGATGAGCGACGCGCCGCCCGACCCGGTCGGCGCGCGGATCGCGGCCGGTGCCTTCCTGCTCGTCGACAAGCCGCGCGGCCCGAGCTCGCACCAGGTCGCGGCCTGGGCGCGGGACCTCCTCGGCGTCCCGCGGGCCGGGCACGCGGGCACGCTCGACCCCAACGTGTCGGGCGTGCTGTGGGTCGGGCTCGGGCCGGCCCTCAAGCTGATCCCGCTCGTCCTCGAGTTCCCGAAGCGCTACGTCGGGGTCGTGGTCCTCCACGGCCGGGTCGGCGCCCGTGAGCTCGCGAGCGTGTTCGCCGAGTTCACGGGACCGATCTACCAGACCCCGCCCGTGCGCTCCGCCGTCCGCCGCGAGCGGCGGGTGCGCACGATCCACCGGCTCCGTCTGACCGAGCGGGACGACGAGCGGCTCGTGCTCGACGTGGTCGCGGACTCGGGGACGTACGTGCGCACGCTCGCGGTCGACCTCGGCGACGCGCTCGGCGTCGGCGCCCATCTCGAGGAGCTGCGCCGCGTCGGGACCGGGCCGTTCGACGAGGCGGCGAGCGTGACGCTGCTGGGGATCGCGGACGCGGTCGCCCGGCGCGCCGACGGGGACCCGGCCGAGCTGCTCACGCTCCTCCATCCGATCGAGGAGGTCTGGCGCGAGTTCCCGCGGATCGTCGTGCGGGACTCCGCCGCGAGCGCGGTGGCCCACGGCGCGGGCCTGGCGAGCGGCGGGATCCTGCGGATCGAGCGGCCGTTCGGCAGCGACGCGCGCGTCGCGCTCGTGGACCGGGAGGGCGCCCTGATCGCGACGGGCGTCGCGCGGGCGGGCTCGGATCGGATCGCCGAGGTCCCCCACGGATGGGTCGTCACGCAGACCCGCGTCTTCGTCCCCCCGGAGCGCTTCCCCGCCCGCTGGAACCGCTCGGGCGCCGCCCGCGAGCCCCCGACCGCCACCGACGCTCCGCCGCCGGCGCCGTGAGCGCCCGCGCCCCGGGGACGACGCTCGCGCATCCGATGGGGTCATATCGCGACGGCCGTTGGCCGGGCGAGCCCCGCGGCCGGCGGGCCGCGATCGGGCGCGCGAGCGACGACATGGAGGTCTACCTCGACGGCGCCGCCCACGAGGCGCGACCGGGGGAGCATCTCGTCGACGTGATCGCGCGGGCCGGCCTCGCCGTCCCCCGCGTCTGCTACCTCGCCGCCCTCGGTCCGCTCGAGAGCTGCGACTCCTGCCTGGTCGAGGTCGACGGGGCGCTCGTGCGCTCCTGCTCGCTGGCGGTCCGCGAGGGTCTGCGCGCGAGCGTCGCGTCGCCCCGCGCGCTCGCCGCGCGGCGCGACGCGATCGTCCGTCTCGCCGAGAACCACCACTTCCGCTGCTCGCTGTGCGACAACAACAACGGCGACTGCGCCCTCCACAACGCCGCGCGCGATGTCGGGCTCGACCGACAGTCGTACCACCCGAAGCCGTACCCCGTGGACGACTCCAGCCCGTTCTACCGCTACGACCCGAGCCAGTGCATCCTGTGCGGGCGCTGCGTCGAGGCCTGCCAGGACCTCGTCGTGAACGAGGTGATCCACATCGACTGGAAGCGCGAGCGCCCGCGCGTCGTCTGGGACGCGGACGTGCCCGTCGACGAGTCGACGTGCGTCAGCTGCGGCGCCTGCGTCACCGTCTGCCCCGTCGACGCGCTCCTCGAGCGCCGCTTCATCGGCCGGGCCGGTGTCCTTACCGGCCTGCCCGACGAGACGAAGGACGCCCTCGTGGCGGCCACCTCCGGGATCGACGGCAGCTTCGCGCCGCTCCTCGCCCTCAGCGATGCGGAGGCCGCCCTGCGTCCGTCCGTCATCCGCAAGACGAAGACGGTCTGCACGTTCTGCGGCGTCGGCTGCTCGTTCGACGTCTGGACGCGCGGCCGGTCCGTCCTCAAGGTCCAGCCGCAGCCGATCTCCCCCGCGAACGGCCTCGCGACGTGCGTGAAGGGCAAGTTCGGCTGGGAACACCTGTCGAGCCCCCGCCGGCTCGTGCGCCCCCTCGCGCGCGAGGGGCGGCAGTTCCGTCCGACGAGCTGGGACGAAGCGATCGGGACGGCCGCGCGCCGCCTGCGCGAGGTCCGGGAGCGCTACGGGCCCGACGCGATCTTCGTGATCGCCTCCTGCACGGACACCAACGAGGAGGTCTACCTCACCCAGAAGCTCGCCCGCGCGGTGATCGGCACGAACAACGTCGACAACTGCTCGCGCTACTGCCAGTCGCCCGCGACGGTCGGGCTCTGGCGGACGGTGGGCTATGGCGGCGACGCCGGCTCGATCGACGACATGGCGCTCGCGGACCTCGTGATCACGATGGGATCGAACACGGCCGAGTCCCATCCCGTCATCGCCTCGCGCATCAAGCGGGCCCACAAGCTCGACGGGCACCGGCTCATCGTCGTCGATCCGCGGCGGCACGAGATGGCCCGCCGCGCCGACCTCTGGCTCGCCCCTGCGAGCGGGACCGACCTCGTGCTCCTCAACGCGGCGTGCCGCTACATCCTCGACCGGGGCTGGCAGGCGACGGCGTTCCTCGACGAGCGCGTCGAGGGCCTCGACGCGTTCCGGGCGAGCCTGGAAGCGTACACGCTCGACTACGCGAGGGCCACCACGGGCCTCGCCGCCGAGGAGATCGTGCGCTTCGCGACGATGGTGCACGAGGCCGCGCGGGTCGTCATCTGCTGGGCGATGGGGATCACCCAGCACCAGGATGGCAGCGAGACGTCGACCGCGATCTCGAACCTCCTGTTGCTGACGGGCAACTACGGGCGGCCGGGCACCGGCGGATACCCGTTGCGCGGTCACGCGAACGTCCAGGGGGCGAGCGACTTCGGCGCGCTACCGAACTACTATGCCGGTTACCAGAAGCTCGACGCGCCGGGCGTGCGGGAGGCGTTCGAGGCCGCGTGGGGCACCTCGCTCCCGCCCAAGCCGGGCCTGAACAGCGTCGAGGCGGTCGACGCGGTGCTCGACGGCCGGATCCACGCGATGGTGATCTTCGGGGAGGACAAGCTCCTCGCGGACGCCCACCTCGCCCGCACGGAGGAAGCGCTGCGGAAGCTCGACCTGCTCATCGTCGCGGATGCGTTCCTCACCCGAACGGCCGAGTGCGCCGACCTCGTCCTGCCGAGCGCGCTGTCGCTCGAGAAGGAGGGGACGTTCACGAACACCGAGCGGCGGATCCAGCGCCTGTACCGGGCGCTCGATCCGCTGGGCGGCGCGCGCTCCGACCTCGACATCGTCGTCGATCTGGCGCGCGCGCTCGGCGCCCCGTGGCCGCGGCGGTCGCCGGCCGAAGTGATGGAGGAGATCCGGACCGTGGCCCCGATCTTCTCGGGCGTCACCTACGAGCGCCTCGCCGGCTACGGCAGCCTGCGCTGGCCGGTCGCCCCCGACGGGACGGACAGTCCGTTCCTGTACGCCGAGCGCTTCGCCTTCCCGTCCGGCAAGGCCCGGCTGTTCCCGACCACGTTCGTCCCGCCGCTCGCGCCGGACGCGGAGTACGACGTCCTCGTCGACAACGGGCGCCTCCTCGAGCACTTCCACTGGCGCCACCTCACCGGCGAGACCGCGGGCCTGGCGGCGAAGGTCCCGGGCACGTTCGTCGAGGTATCGCCGGAACTCGCGCGCGAGAAGGGTCTCGCCGACGGGGACCGGGTCCGGATCGTCTCGCGCGTCGGCGCGATCGCGACCCGGGTCTGGGTCACGGACCGGGTGAAAGGACGCACGGTCTTCATCCCCGAGCACGGCGACCGGGACGACGCGATCAACTACCTGACGAGCGATGTCCGCGACTCGGTCGCGCGGACGCCCGCCTACAAGGAGGTGCCCGCTCGGATCGAGAAGATCGCGAGCGCGGCCGAGCCCGAGCCGCCGGTCCCCCGCCGCAACTTCCGGCGGGGCACGCCCGCGCCGCCCCAGGTGGGGATCCGGATCGCCGAGAAGTGGCAGCGCCCGGGCTGGCGCCCGCCGGGGTGAGCCGTGGCCGAGCCGATCGCCGAGGTCGTCGACCGGCCGGACGACGACGCGCTCCGGCGCGAGATCCAGGCGCTCTGGGCGACCCCGGGCCAGCGCGAGGCGGTCGAGCGGACGCTCGATCTGTTGCGGGCCCTCAACGAGCGAGGGCTCCTGGACGGCGCCCGCGCGATCCTCGAGGGCAACGAGGCGTCCGGCCGGGCGATCCGCGAGTTCCTGATGCGCAGCCAGGACCTGCGGATCGCCCGGAACCTCCGGGCCGCCTTCGAGCTGCTCGCCGCGATCGACCTCGGCGGGGGCGGCCGGGGCGCCGGGCGGTCCCCCGGCGCCCCCGCGCGGCCGATGGGACTCCTCGAGCTGCGGCGCCGCCTGCGCGATCCGGACGTGAGCGCAGGCCTCGAGGTCGTCCTCGGCGCGCTCGCGGCCATCGGGCGAGCCCGCCGCGGGTGAGCCGGGGGCCGGGCCGTGGACGGAACCCGAGCGCCCCGATCCGAGCGGCCCGGGGCCGTCGTGCGCGTGGCGGTGCACCGGGTGGGCGCGGCGGCCGCGCGGGGCGGACCGGTCGACGAGGTCGTCGCCGAGGAACCCCTGGAGATCCGCGTCGTGCCGCCGGGCGACGGTCCGGCGGTCCCCATCGCGATCACGATGCGAACCCCCGGCCACGACTTCGAGCTCGCGGCCGGATTCGCGCTCAGCGAACAGATCGTCGGCGCTCCCGCGGAGATCCGGGGCCTGCGCTACTGCACCGCGCCCGGCGAGGAGCAGTGGTTCAACGTCGTCGACCTCGAGCTCGCGCGGCCGTTCGATCCCGAGGCGTTCCGGCGCAACGTCTACACGAGCTCGAGCTGCGGGATCTGCGGTCGCGCCACGCTCGACCGACTGCGGGCGACCGGCCTGGCGCCGCCGCGCCGCGGGCCCTCGATCGACCCGAACCTCCTGCGGGGCCTGCCGGGGGCGCTGCGCTCGGCCCAGTCGCTCTTTGCCCGGACCGGAGGGCTCCACGCGACCGGCATCGCCCGGGCCGACGGTCGATTCTCGGTCGTCCGCGAGGACGTCGGGCGGCACAACGCCTTCGACAAGGCCGTCGGGCGGCTCGCGCTCGACGGGGCGCTACCGGCTTCGGCGACGATCGCGGTCGTCAGCGGTCGCGCGAGCTTCGAGCTCGTCCAGAAGGCGGTCATCGCCGGCATCCCGGCGCTGGCGGCGGTCGGGGCGCCGAGCCATCTCGCCGTCGCGCTCGCCCGCGAGTTCGGGATCCTGCTGGTCGGCTTCCTGCGGGCGGACGGGTTCACCGTCTACGCGGGCGAGGACCGGCTCGCCGCCGGTCGCCCGGCGGGGACTCCGGCGCCGTCCGCGACCGCGGCGGATCCCGGATGAGCCACTGGACCCGGACGCGTTCTCCCCGGTGGTACGTCCGCGCGCGCCGCAGATAGCCGAACGCGTCCGCCGCCAGCAGCGCGCGGTAGCGGTTCACGCCCCAGCCGAGGGGCTCGGCCCACCCGTCGCGCGCCCGCATCAGGACCGTGGAGTCCATGCGGTGGTCGATCGCGAGCGTGCGGTCGAGCCGCAGCCGGCCGAAGCGCCGCAGCTCCCGGCCCACGAGTCGCCCGAGCAGCGCCAGGCCGAACTCGTGGAACGCCACCACCGCGCTCTCGACCTGGCCGGGCAGCAGCAGGACCGGCGTGCCGCCGACCTCCCCGATCCCGGCCCGCTTCAGGACGTTGACCCGGGTCCCGCCCACCCTCAGTGTTCCCTCCGCGGCGACCGCGCGCTTCGTGAGATCCCGGGGGCCGAGCGACGTCCCACCGATCGTGATGACGAGATCCGCGTCGCGGGCCGCCCGGCAGAGCCGGCGCCGCAGCTCGGCCGGCTCGTCCGGCACCGGCGCTTCCTGCCGGCACTGCGCCCAGGTCCCCGCGACCGCGCCGAGCCAGGGGCCGATCGAGTCGATCGGCGCGCGCCCCGGGCTCGGGCGGGCGAGCTCGCTGCCCGTCGGAAGCACGATCACCCGCCGACGTTCGACCTCGACGGACGCCTGCCGGGCCGCGATCAGCGCCGCGAGAGCGTAGGCGTCGATCGGAAGCCCCTGGCTCGCGATGCGATCGCCGCGCGAAAGCGCCGAGCCGACCCGATGGATGTCGCGACCGGCTGCGAGCAAGGTCCGCAGGACGAGCACCCCGCCGTCGGACCTCGTCGCCTCCAGTCGGGCGACGGCGGAGGTGCCGCGCGGCACACGGGCCCCGGTCGCGACCGGGCATGCCTGCCCCGGTCGAAGCGAGGCAGCGCGCGGCGGATCCACGAGCGCGAAGCGGAGGCGGTCCCCCCGTAGGCCGAATCGGACCGCGAAGCCGTCCATCGCGGCCGTGGGGCGGGACGGAAGGTCGAGCGACGACACGATGTCCCGCGCGGGGATGCGTCCGAGCGCGTCGAGCACGCGAACCGACTCCGTCGCCGTCGGCCGCAACCGCAGGGACGCGAGCCGCGCCCGCGCCTCCCGCAAGGGGAGCAGCGGATATGGGCCGGTCGATGTACGGTCGCTCACGCCCTCGGCCGGCGTCGGGGGCGACGACCATGCCCCTCGTCGTCCAGCTCGTTGGCAGCCACGGCTCGGGAAAAACCCTTGCCCTGACGCGGGTGGTCCGCCGCCTGCGTCGCTCGGGATGGCGCGTGACGGTCCTCAAGCATTCGCACCACGCCATCGACCTGAGGGGGACGGACACGGATCGATACCGTCGTAGCGGGGCCAATGCCGTGGTGTTCGCCGGACGCGACAGCGTCGCGTTTCTCGACGGGGACCCCCTCCGATTCGCACGGTCCCTGCCCTCCGACGTCCTCCTGATCGAGGGCTACCACGCGCGCCGGCTGGGTCGTCGGTTCCGGATCGATGGACCGCACGACGTCGATCGGATCGTGCGCGAGATTCGCGCGTACCTGGAGCGGAAGCTCCGGGGTCCGTCCCCGCGGCGCCCGGCACGCCGGAGGCGAGCGTGAGCGAGCCTTGCCGCGCATTCGTGCTTCTCGGGCATGCCTCGCGATTCCCCGAAAAGTTCGACCGACGCATCGAAGGAGTTCGCATCGTGGACCGGGTGTGCGCCCGCCTCTCGGACGCCGACTTCGAGCCGGCGTTGGTCTCGGTCCGCCCCCGCCCCGACAGTGACGTGCCGGTCCTCCTCGACCGCTACGACCGGGGGCCGCTCGGGGCCGTGCGAACCATCACCGAGGCGCGGGCGGGACCGTTCCTGCTCGTCGGCGGTGACATGCCCTTCCTGTCGGTCGCGGATCTGCGGGGCCTGCGGGAGCGGTACCGGCCGGGCACGTCGGTCGTTCCCCGATGGGCCGATGGTGCTCTCGAAGTGCTCCACGCCGTCTATGATATCACCCCGCCGCGGGCGGCCCGCGCCTGGGAGCGGGGCGCGTCGCTGCGGGACCTCGCGCGGAGCGAGCCGGGGGCGCTGTTCCCGGCTGCCGAGGAGTTCGACCCGTACACGTTCATCGACATCGACACGCCGGCCGACTGGGAGCGCTGGCGCGACGGGCCCCGGCGCGCCGGTTCCACGGACGCCGGAACCCGCCCCGCTCGCCGCTAGGGTTATCTCTCCCCTCCCGTCGAACCGCCAGTGCCGAGCGCCGAACCCGAGACCGGCGGGACCCGGATCTTCGGCGGTCTCGCGCGGGGCATCCTGCGCCACCCGTGGTACCCGATCCTCTTCTGGATCGTCCTCCTCATCGTCGCGATCCCGTTCCTCTCGCTGATCGGCTCGATCACCACGAACTCGACCGAGTCGACGCCGACGAACTCCCCGAGCGCCGTCGCCAGCGCCGAGCTCGCTCGGCTCTTCCCGAACTCGACGAGCGGAGCCGCGAGCACGATCCTGCTCGTGGGTCCGAACATGACCGACGCGAACGCCCAGCGCGTCGTCCTCAACATCACCGCGGCGCTGAACGGGGATCGCTCGCTCACCGATATCGACTCGGTCGCCAACGTCTACTCCGGCTACACCAGCTATCTCACCGGTCAGGCACAGCTGGCGCTCGGCGTTATCGAGGGCGGCCTGGACGAGAGCCCGCCCGTGCCGGTCGCCGTGAATGAGTCCGCCGCGTTGCTCTGGGGCCCGCCCGCCACGTACGTGGCGGCGTGGACCACGGAGGTGGGCGGGGGCGCGGGGGCCCCCGCCGCGAACTACCCGGCGTACGTCGCGGCCCGTGCCCAGCTGGGGAGCGACACGCCGGCGCTCGCCGTGCTCGGGGCGTTCTACTACGGTGCGAGCGGCGCCGCCGGGTTCAACAACTCCTCGGCCTGCTGGACGCTCGCGGAAGTCGTGGCGTGCTCGGACGCCGTCGCGCGGGCGACCGTGGCCGGACTCGTGCCGACCCTGTTGCCCGATCCGAGTCTCGGGGCGACGGTGCTCGGTACGCTCGGGATCGAGAACTTCACGAGCTGGTCGGCCGTTCGCACGACGACGTCGATCGCGCTCGGCGCCGGCGCGGGGCTCGCGGGCACGTGGATCGCGACGGTCTGGGAGGCGTTCCCGGCGCTCGCCCCCCCACCCGGCGCCCTGGCGAGCTGGACCGCGGGTCTCGTCGCGAACGCGACCCTCGCCGCCGAGCCGCTACCGGTGCCGTATGCGATCCGCTCGCCGTTCGTCGATCCCAGCGGGACCGCCCAGATCATCCAGGTCACCTTCACGGTCAGCGACTCGACCACGAATGCCTCGGGCGGAATGCCGGTCTACGCGGACCTCGGTCGGATCGACGACCTGGTGCCGGCCGTGCTGGCCGCGTCGGACCCGACGCACTCAATCACCTACTACCAGACGGGCTCGGCGCCCCTCGACCTGCTGACGCAGACCGCCGTGAGCTCCTCGATCTCCCTCGTCCTGCCGCTGACGGTCGGACTGCTGCTCGTCATCGCGATGCTCTACTTCCGCTCCCCGATGACCCCGATCGTCACGTTCGGGATCCTCGGCGTCGCCCTGGTCCTCGGGCTGGGCGGCACCGTCCTCATCGGCGAGCTCGTGACCCACGTCGACACCACCTCGCTCACCCTCGAGGAGGTGTTCGTCCTCGGCGTGGGGACCGACTACTCGGTCTTCATGGTCGCCCGGTACCGCGAGGAGCTGGTCCGCGGCCGCAGCTCCGACGAAGCGATCGTCGCGTCGTTGTCCTGGGCCGGCCAGTCGGTGGCCACGAGCGGATCGACCGCGATCATCGCCACCCTCGCGCTCACGTTCAGCGGCGTCGCCCTGCTCGCGCAGTGGGGCGCGGTCCTGTCGCTCGCGATCCTGATCACCGTGCTCGTCTCGCTGACGATGGTGCCGGCCTGCCTCAAGCTGGTCGGGCCGCGCATCTTCTGGCCGACGACCGGCGAGCGTTTCCGACGTCGCGCCGCGCTCGTCGCCGAGCGCAACCGCACGGAGCAGACGTACTTCTACCGGGCCGGTCGCGCGACGCAGCGCCACCCGGCCCTGACGGTGGGCGGCATCCTCGCGCTGTCGGTCCCGTTGATCCTGATCGCGCTCCAGGTGCCCCTCTCCTACGACTTCTATCAGCAGCTCCCGGGCGGCCACCCCGCCACCGAGGGCCTGGACGAACTCGGCGAGCACTTCGGTCCCGGCTTCGCGGTCCCCTCGTTCGCGCTCGTGACGTTCTCGGCGCCGCTGCGCGTGGGCACGGCCACGAACGCGACGGAGTTCACCGACCTCGCGGCACTGACGGCCATCGCCAATTCGACCCCGGGCATCGCCCACGTCGCCTCGCCGGTCGGCCCCGGGGGAGCGTCGCTGTCCGAGTGGCTCGCGCTGCCCACGCTCCCGAGCGCCACCCAGCAGAACCTGATCGGCCTGCTCGCGGGCTACGTCGGCACCGACGGACGCACCGTGCTGCTCTCGCTCCAGCCGTCGGCGACCGGCCTCTCCGTCGGGGCCGTGAGCGCGATCGATGCCGTGCGATCCGGCTTCGCGGGCTACGCGGCCGGCCACCCGGAGGTCGCGTCGGTCGCCTACGGGGGGGGAGCGCCGACGATCAGCGACCTCGCGACGGAGACCGCGACCGCGACCGACTACCTCGTCATCGCCGTGTCGATCGGACTGTTGCTCGTGCTCCTGGTCGTGCTGCGCTCCTGGATCATCGCGCTGATGGCGATCGCGACGATCGGGATCTCCATCAGCTGGGCGTGGGCGATCACCTACCTCGTCTTTCAGGGACTCCTCGGCTTCCCCCTGTTCTTCTACGTTCGGACGATCCTGTTCATCCTGATCCTCGGCCTGGGCATCGACTACAACATCTTCCTGTTGACCCGGGTGCGGGAGGAACGGGTGCGGGGACGGACGGCCGGCGACGCGGCGGTCGAGGCGGTCGGAAGGACCGGCGGCATCATCACCGCGGCCGCCCTGATCCTCGCCTGCGCCTTCGGCGCTCTGCTCGTCGGGGAGTTCACGCTGATCCGGGCGATCGGGTTCTCCGTCGCCGTGGCGGTCATCCTGGACGCGATGGTCGTGCGGACCTACCTGGTCCCCGCCTCCCTCCAGTTGCTCGGGGAGCGGGTGTGGAGCCTCACCGGCCGCCGGCCGGGCGCTCCGGCGCCGACCCCGGCGGCCGCGGACCCGGCGCCGGCCGAGGCGGCCGGCCGCCCGGCGCCGCCTAGCTCCTGAGGAACGCCGCGCGCGCCCGGGCGATGTGCTCCTCGGGCGACGACGAGTCGACGACGTCGATCACCCGGCCGCCCGCGTCGATCAGGAAGGTGACGCGACGGGCCGAGCCCCGGGGGCCGAGCACCCCGTAGCGACCGGCCACGTCCTTGGACGTGTCCGCGATCAGCGGGAACGGGAGCCCGTACTTGTCGCGGAACGCCTTCTGGGCCGGGCAGTCGTCGATGCTCACCCCGACCACGTTCACCTTCTTCGCCTGGAACTCGCCGTAGACGTCCCGGAATCCCTTGGCCTCGATCGTGCAGCCGGGCGTGTCGGCCCGCGGATAGAAGTACAGGACGACCGGCGCACCCCGCAGTCCGGCCAGGTGGAACGGGCGGCCGTCGAAGTTCGGCGCGGTGAAGTCCGGGGCGGTCTCTCCGATGGCGACCATCGCGCGCCCATCGGAGCGAGCGTATTTGAGCGGTGCCGGCGGGCCTGACGTCCCTAGGCGCTGGAGACCGTGACGAGAGTCTCGGTCGACTTGATGCCAGGGATCGAGCGGATCTTGTGGACGACGGTGTCGAGCGCCTCGTTGATGCGGGGCGCCTGGACCTTGACGATGAGATCGAACGGGCCCGTGACCGCCTGGACCTCCGTGACGCCGGGAACCGCCCGCATGCGCCGCAGCACGTCCTCGAGCCGCCCGATCTCGATCTCGACCAGGAGGTACAGTGTCTCCACCGGCCCATCCTCGCCGGGCGGCGAATGGGGCGCCCTTCATCAAGCTAGCGCGCCGGCGGGCCGGAGCCGCCGCGTCCCCGGCCGGCGTGTCCCAAAGTCTTAAGGGCGGCGCGGGACCGACGGGAGCGATGGAACTGCGCCTGCCCGACACGCTCACGGGTCGGCGGCGGCCGGTGCCTCACCTCCCCGGCCGGGGGGTCACGCTCTACGTCTGCGGTCCGACCGTCTACGACCGCGCGCACGTCGGGCACGCACGGACCTACCTCTACTTCGACATCGCCCGCCGCTTCCTGGAGGCCGAGGGGCTGCGCGTACGCCACGTCATGAACATCACCGACTTCGAGGACAAGATCGACGCGCGCGCGCGCGAGCTCGGGATGAGCTGGCGGGCGCTCGCCGGGCGCGAGGAGCGCCGATTCCTGCGCGACCTCCGCGCGCTCGGAATCCGCCTGCCCGGTCGGTGCCCGCGCGCGAGCGCGTTCGTGCCGCAGATGATCCGGGTCGGGCGGCAGCTCGAGCGGACGGGCCGGGTCCGCGCCGAAGGGGACGAGCAGATCTACTCGCCGCCGCCTCGGCCGCCGGGCACGAACTTCTCCACGGACCGTCAGCTCGCGAGCCACGCGGTCGCCGAGCCGGGCCACCCGTTCCCGTCCACGGGGGCCGGCGTCGGCGAGTTCATGATCTGGCGGCGACAGGGCCCGCCCAAGCCGTCGTGGCCCAGCCCGTGGGGACGCGGCGTGCCCGGCTGGCACCTCGAGTGCTACGCGATGGCCCAGCGGTACCTCGGCCTGCCGGTCGACCTGCACGGAGGCGCGATCGACCTGATCTACCCGCACCACTACGCCGAGAACGAGATCGCGCTCGCCCTGCGGGGCACCCGATTTTCCCGGGTCTTCCTCCACACCGGCTTCGTGCTGCTCGACGGCGCGAAGATGTCGAAGTCGGTGGGCAACCTCGTGCCGTTGCGAACCGCCCTCGACCAGGTCGGGCCGGGCCCGCTGCGCTGGTACCTGCTCGGCACGCCCCTTTCGAAGCGACTCGCGTGGGATCCACGGGCCCTGGCCCGGGCGCAGGCGGAGTTCCGGACGGTCCGCCGCGCCGTGCGTTCGTTCGTCCGGGCTGTACCGTCCGGTCGCGGCCGTTCGGCGTCCGTTCGCGCGCTGTCGGAGGGGATCCGTCGGGATCTCGCGTCGGGGCTCGCGGTCGAGCGTGCCTACGATCGGCTCCGCCGCTGGGCCGCGCGGCGACCGCGAGGCGCCGGCGGGCGAGCCGCGCCCGGCGAGCGGTCGGCCGCCCGGGCCGCGCTCCTCGATATCCAGGAACGGACCGGACTCCCGCTGCTCTAGAGTCCCGCTCGATCGACGGCCAGGCTGAGGCCGTTGCCGCCCCCCATGCAGAGCGTGGCCAGTCCGAGCTGGGTGCGGGACCGGACGAGCTCGTGGACCAGGCTCACGACGATCCGAGCACCGCTCGCGCCGATCGGGTGACCGAGCGCGACCGCCCCGCCGTGGACGTTGAACTGCTCCTCGGTGAACCCGAACGTCCGCTGGACGGCGAGCGACGCCGATGCATAGGCCTCGTTGTGCTCCACCCGGTCGAACGACGCCGGACCGAGGCCGGTCCGGCTGAAGTGCTTGCGGAGGGTCGGGATCGGCGACTCCATGACGTCGCGGGGGTGGACCCCGCTCTCCGCGGCCGAGTGGATCCACGCGAGCGGCCGCGCCCCGCGTTCGCGGACCTCGCGGGCGCTGACGAGCAGGAGCGCGGCGGCACCGTCGGAGAGCTTGGAGGAGTTGCCGGCGGTCAGGACCCCGTCGGGTTGGAAGGCCGGCGGCAAGCGGGCGAGCTTCTCGAGCGTGGTGTCCGCGCGGGGGGCCTCGTCGTGGTCGAGTCCCGTCCCGCCCGGCGTGAGGCTGGGCGGCACGGCCTCGAGCTCGCTGCGGAACGTCCCCTCGGCCGTCGCCCGCGAGGCCCGAAGGTGGCTGCGCAATCCGAAGGCGTCGACCTCCGCGCGGGTGAGCCCGAACTTCCTCGCCACCCGTTCACCCGTGAGGCCCATGATCTCGTGCTCGTCGTACGCGTCGATCAGGGCGTCCCGCTGCATGCCGTCGTCGAGCGTGTGGGGACCGGGCAGGCTGCCCCAGCGCAGCGCGCCCGGCAACAGGTACGGCGCCATCGACATGCTCTCCATGGCCCCGACGAGCACCCGGTCGAAGTCGCCGGCGCGGATCGCCGCGTAACCGAGGTGGATCGCCTTCATTCCCGAGCCGCAGACCATGTTGATCGTCGCGGCGCCGACCTCGTCAGGGACCCCCGCCCCGCGCAGGACCTGTCGTGCCGGGTTCTGGCCGACGCCGGCCTGGATCGCCTGACCGAACAGCACCTCCTCCACCTCGCCGGCGGCGACGTCCGCCCGGGCCAGCGCCGAACGCGCCACGAGGGCGCCGAGGGCAGGGGCCGGCACAGCGCGCAGCGTCCCTCCGAACCGACCGATCGGGGTTCGGACGGCGGACAGGATGGCGACGCGATGCTCCGGCTCGCTCCCCATGTTCGTTCGATCTCGCGGAGGAAGGCCGGAGGTGGGCGGCGCGCCGCGGGAAGCGGTCCGTCAGTCCTCTTCCACGCGCGGCGCGAGCAGGTAGCGGCCGTCGCCCCGGCCCCCGCTCATGCCGAACTCCACCTTGAGCGGGTACTCGTTGCCGACGTGGAGGGTCGTCTCGTCCGCGGCGATGGACTTCACCATGGCGGAGAAGAAATCGAGCGGGTACATGCTCTTCACCGGCTCCTTCGCGTCGAGCCGGGTGAGGTTCTCCTTCGGGATCCTCAGGTCGAGACGGTCCGTCTCGCCCTCGGAGTGCATCGTGAACGCCTCGGGATCGACGGTCAGCGTGACATGATCGGTGAAGCTCTCGCTGCCCCGGATGCCCTGGCGGAGGTCCTCGGTCTTGACCGTGACACTTGCCGGAGGGTTCACGTTCGGCACCTTCGGATCCGTGATGCCCGCGGGATCGACGACCGCCATCTGCCGCGTCACTCGGCCGATCGACGCGACGAGCCGGTTCTTGCCGTCGAACTGGAAGTCGATGATGTCGCCCGGCTTGGAGAGCCGGAGCACCTCCTTGAGCTTCTCGATGTCGACGCCGATCTCCGTGGGTTCGCCCGTGAATTCCTCGAACACCGTCTTCTGCAGCTTGAGGACCAGCATGGCGACGTGGGACGGGTCGACCGCCTTGGCCTCGAGACCGTCCTTGGAGATCCCCAGCTTCACCTCGCTCACGAGGGTCGAGACGACCTCGACCACCTCGCGGAGGTTCTCCATCTTCATGCGGAGCTTGAACATCCGAAACCTCGGCGCGCGACACAACGGCCCCCCTAAAAAGCCTTCTTCGCCGCCGCCGACGGAGCAACGCGTTTCCGCACCGGAGCCTGGCCGCGAGAGATGACCGAGCTCGCGTATCTCCCCGACATGCCGGCCGCCTACGTGCGCGACTTCCGCGCGCGGATCACCGCGCTCCCGCCCGGGGGGGTGGTGCTCGAGCGCACCTACTTCTATCCGACGGGGGGCGGCCAGCCGGCCGACCACGGCGAGCTGCGGGCGCCGGGCGGTCGGCCGCTCGCAGTGGTCGACGTCACGAAGTCCGGGCCGGCGGTGGTCCATCGACTGTCGGGGCCGCTCGAGGCGATGCGGGCGCTGAGCGTCGGCGGCGAGGTCGAGGCGCGGATCGACTGGGAGCGCCGGTACCGGCACATGCGACTGCACACCGGACAACACCTGCTCAGCGCCTGCATCTACCGGCGGTGCGGCGTGCGCACGCTCCGGGCGGCCCTCGCCGGCGCCGGCGCGACGCTCGACCTGGAACGCCCGCTCCCGCCGGAGGCGCGCGAAGCGCTCGAGGGGGACGTGCGAGAGGCCATCGAAGCGTCACGACCCGTCTCGATCCGCAGCCTTCCCCGCGGGGAGTGGGACGCCCAGCCCGACGCCGGCCGCTCCGGACTCGTGCCGCTCGCGCCCCAGGTCGATCCGGTCCGGGTGGTCGTCATCGACGGGACGGATCAATGCCCGTGCGGAGGCACGCACGTCCGCTCGACCGGAGAGATCGGGGGCCTCCGGCTGCGTCCGTTCGCGCCGAGGCCCGATGGCGCCGTGCGCGTCGCCTTCAGCCTGGAGGGGGGCGCGCCTTCCACTCCGAGCGAGTGACGCCGTAGACGAGCACGTCGTGCCACCGACCGTGGTGGAAGAGCGCGGAGCGCAGCAGGCCCTCGCGCCGGAGGCCGAGGCCCTCGAGCAGTCGGAACGACGGGACGTTCTCCACGTCGCAGGTCGCACCCACCCGCTCGACGGAGGTGGTCGCGAACAGGTGGCCGACCAGCAGACCGACCGCCTCGCGACCGTAGCCCTTCCCGCGGGTCGCGCGGTCGCCGAGCACGTACCATACGTCGAGGTACTCGAGCACCGGATGCGCCCGGTAGTATCCCACAAACCCGATCGGGCCGGGTCGCTCGCGGCGTTCGACAACGAATCGGGGCGCGAGGGACGCCGAGTCCGACGCGGCGGACTCGACCGCGGCGACGAAGGTATCGAGCGTATCGACCTCGAAGCGGTCGAACGGCGCGACGATCTCGGGGTCGTTGTACCAGGAGAACAGCAGCGGGTACTCTGCGGCGGCGAGCGGCCGGAGCCGGACGGCCGGACCCTCGAGCACCACCATCGCGGCGCTCAGACGCTCGTCGCGCCGTCCCGTGTGCCCCGGGCCGCCCCGCTCTCCGAGCCGTCGGGCGGGGCCTCGGAGTCGTCGGGGATCGCGCCGGTCAACTCGCGCAGATGCTCGAGCGCCTTGCGATGGCCGGTGGGCGTCAGCGAGAAGACATGCTTCGGCTCGGAGTAGCCGACCACGTACTGCGTTCGCCGAAACACCATCCGCGACATCTCGAGCGAGCGCAGCGCGTTCTTCAGCGTCGCCGGGTCCTCGTTCGAGAACTTCCGCGCGATGCCGAACTCGGTCGTCCACTGGTCCGCCTCGAAGCGGATCTGCTGGCCGCGATGCTCGAGGAGATGGAGCAGGAGGGAGCGCTCGAGCCGCTCGAGATCCTGCTCTGCCATCTCCCGTCCGGCCGGCGATCAGGAGATCGTCGTAATCTCGTAGTTCACGTCGAGCCCCTTGAGGCGGGCGTGCATGTCCGCGACGAGTCGAATGACGCCGTCCAGGGAGGCCCGGTCCTTCCACTTGTAGACGAAGTCGTGCATGCCCATCGACTCCTCGAATCCCAACTGGCGCATGACCTCCATGACCTTGAGCGGGTCCGCCCCTTCCGAGTGGAAGGTCATTCGGACGTACGTACGCATGGGTTCACGCACCGAGACCGAGGCCGCCGGGAGCCGGCCATCGAGTTTAGGCGGCCGTTCGTTTATATATGCTTCCCTGAGTGGTCGACCGCCCGGCATGTCGAACGCGCGCGACGAGGGTCCGGTGGTCGTCACGGGCGGCGCTGGCGCCGTCGGGAGCGTTCTCGTGCGCCGGTTGCTCGCCGAGGGCCGCGAGGTTCGTGTCATTGACAATCTTTCGAGCGGCAAGCGGAGCCATCTGCCCCCCGTCGACGGCGCCCGCCTGTCGCTGACGGTCGCCGACATCAAGGCGCCCGAGCACTACGCCGAGCGGCTGGACGGGGCGACCGCGGTCTGGCACCTCGCGGCGAACACCGACATCCGCCGCGGCTCCGAGAATCCGCGGCTCGACCTCGAGGAGGGCACCGTCGCGACCGCCATCCTCCTCGACGAGGCGCGGCGCCACGACGTCCCCGCGATCCGCTTCTCCTCCTCGAGCGTCGTCTACGGCTGGCCCACCGTCTTCCCGACCCCCGAGGACTACGGCCCGCTGGAGCCGCAGTCGCTCTATGCCGCCGCCAAGCTCGCCGCGGAGGGCCTGTTGAGCGCGCACGCCCACAGCTACGGGATCACGGCCCACATCTTCCGGTTCACGAACGTGATCGGGCCCGGGATGACCCACGGCGTCCTCCACGACTTCTTCGAGAAGCTCGAGCGGGACCCGAAGCGGCTCGAGGTCCTGGGTGACGGCCGCCAGTCGAAGAGCTACCTGCGCACCGAGGACTGCGTGGACGGGATGCTGCTCGGCGCTCGCCGCGCGCACGACCGGGTGAACGTGTTCAACCTCGGCACGCCCGACCGCATCTCGGTCCGCGAGATCGCCGAGAAGGTCGTCGCGGCCCACGGGGGCCGCGCGCGCATCGAGTACACCGGCGGCGAGCGTGGCTGGGCCGGCGACGTTCCGCAACAGCTGCTCGCGATCGACCGGATCCGGCAGCTCGGCTGGACACCGCGCCACTCGAGCGCGGAGGCGATCGACCGGACGATCCGCGAGATGGTGGAGGCTCGGCTGGCGCGCTCGGGCCGCGCCTAGCCGCGCCGGTGGTCCTCGGCCGACTGCCGGTATGCCTCGACGTATCGGCTCACGACCGACGGCCAAGAGTACCGCTCGCTCGCGACGCGTCGCGCTTCCTCCCCGAGGCGCCGGAGAAGGACCGGGTCGGCCGCCGCGGCCTGCGCGGCGGCTCGGAAGCTCGCGACGAACCGCGCCGGGTCGATGTCGTCCACGATCCAGCCGGTCCGCCCGCTCTCGACGACGCCCTCGAGCGTCGGGCCGCCGATCACGGGAAGCCCCGCGGCCAGACCCTGCACCACCGCGCCGGAGAGCAGTTCCGCCCGGCTCGGATGCACCAGGAGGTCGCTCTCGGCGTACCGCTGGGCGAGCTCCGCGTCGGTGACCTCGCCGGTGAGAGTTACCCCTTCGCCGGCCGCCCGGATCCGTTCGGCGTAGGCGCGGTCCGGCGTCGGACCCACGATCGTGAGCCGAAGTCCCGTGCCCCGGAGCGCTTCAGCCGCGACCTCCCAGCGTTTGAACGGCGCGACGATCCCGACCCCCAGCGCGGCCCGGCCGTGTCGACGCTCGGGCGCGGGCCGGAAGCGCTCGAGGTCGACCCCGAACGGGATCACGGCAATCGGCCGGCGCGTGACCCCGGTGGCGTTCGCGATCGTTCGGGCGAGCGCCGGCGTGAGCGCGACCGGTACGGCCGCCCGGCGGACCGCTCTCCGCTCGAGCCAGTAGCCCCAACGGTGCGTGAGTCGTTCCCGATAGTACCAGTGCCGGGAGTGCGTGGTGTAGACGAAGGGGCGCCGCCCGAGGGCGAGCCGGTTCGCGACGACCGGAGAGTTCGCGTGGAGCGCATCGTAGCGCTCGGCGCGCAGCAGCCGCGGAACCTGCCAGGCGAACGGGTACTCGTCGCGCTGGCGTCGGTGCCGCACCTGGTTCACGATGACGACCTCGTGACCGGCGGCGCGAAGGGCGCCCGCCAGGTCCGCGAGGAACCGCTCGATACCCCCGTAGCCGGTCGGGGGAATCGGCTGAACGCCGCTGCCGATCAGCACGACCCGCACGCCGGCGTCACCGGTACTCGAGATTAAGCAGTACCGTCATTCTCGGTCGCTCGCTCCGTGCGGGGGGAGGCAGGGGAGCGTCGTTGGCAACCGTCTGCGTCGAGATCGCGGTCCTCGACGATCGTCGACTCCTCGTCGCGCTCGACTCGCTGGCCGGCCAGCGTCGCCGTCCGGACCGGGTGCTGATCGCCGCGTCGGTGGCGAGCCCGGGCGACCTCCTCGCCGCCGCCCAGGTGCGGACCCCGCAGCTCGCCGTGGAGGTCGCGCGCCTACCGGCCGGCGTGGTCGCGGCTCGCGCGGCCTCGCTGCCGCTCCTTCGGGAGGAGATCGTCGCGTTCCTCGATTCCGACGAGCGGGCGCCCGCCGGATGGCTGGGCGAGCTGGTCGCCCCGATCGAGCGGGGGGAGGCCGCGTTCACCGGCGGCCCCACGAGGCCCTCGCGCGACCCGCAGACCTCGATCGAGCGCTACGACGATCTGCTCGAACGTTCGATCTACGAGAATCTCGTGCCCCGGAGCATGACCTACGTCCCGCTCCAGAACACGGCGTGGCAGGCCTCGCTGCTCCGTCAGCTCGGCTTCGACTCCCGAATCCCCTATGCGGAGGACCACGATCTCGAGCTCCGCGCGACGCGCGCCGGTGCGCGCGGCCTCTTCGTGCCGGAGGCCTGGGTCTATCACGACAAGAGCGGGCCCACGAGCCTGGGTCGGTGGGCGCTCAAGCGCTACCGCTATCTCGTCGCGATGGCGATGTCGCTCTACAAGAACGGGGAGCTCTCCGGCCGGCTGCGGGAGCGACGGCCGCCCGTGCGCCACCCCCTGCGCTACGTGGAGTCGCTCATGAAGCCGGTCGCGCTCGCCCACGCCTGGATCCGGTGGCGACGGGTCCGCAGCCGGCCCGCCGGCTGAGCTCGCCCGCTACCGCGCCGCCGAGGTTTCGGCGACCGTTCGCGGAAAACCTTAAGCGAGGGCCGGTGTCGGCGGGGCGATGTCGTCCGAGGCGGCGCACTCGGGCGGGGTCACGCAGTCGGGCGACCTCGTCCATCTCGACTTCGACCTCTGGGCGGAGAGCGGCGGTCGCACCGACCTCATCGACTCCACCCATGAGGACCTCGCCACGAAGGAGCACCTCCCGCGGTCCGAGGGAGCGAAGTGGGGACCGCGGCCGCACCTGATCGGCGGCGAGTACTTCCCGGCGGCGATCGAGGCGGCCCTGACCGGTGTCAAGGTCGGCGAGGAGATCGTGCGTGAGTTCGCCCCCGCGGACGCATTCGGCGATCGGGATCCGAACCTCATCGAGCTGTTCTCGATGCACGAGATCCAGCGCCTGCCCGAGATGCGCCGGGAAGACGCGCATCTCGATCTGGGAATGATCCTGACGATCGAGGGTCGGCGTGGTCGCGTGGTCACGCTCACGGCGGCGCGCGTGCGCGTCGACTTCAATCCTCCCTTTGCGGGCCGCAAGGTCAAGGGGACGTTCCGGGTGGTCGATCGGATCGCGGACGCCGCCGAGAAGGTCCGGGCCATCGTGGACCTCCAGTACGGCCGGGGTGCGGAGTTCCACATCGAGGCGAGCGAGAAGACGATCACGCTCCGCGTGCCGGATCGATCCAAGTTCGACATCGCCTGGATGGCGACGAAGCCCCGCGTGATCGACCGATTGCGCACGACGCTGCACCCGCACGTGATCCGGGTGGTGGAGGAGTACGTCACGCCGTCCGGCGAGAAGACGGAGAAGAGCGCCGCTGCGGATGCGGCGCCCTCCGCGGCGACGGCATCGGCCGAGTCGACCGCCCCTCCCTCCCCTGAAGGCGCTGAGCCCGCGAAGCCGGCCCACCCGGCCCGCGCCCCGGCCAAGCACAGCGCCAAGGCGCCTGCGAAGGCCGACTGAACGGCCCCGCCACCTCCCGGGTACGAACCGGATAGGGTTGAAGGCGGATCGCCTCGGTGCCCTCGATGGCGGACGATCCCAAGCGCGGCTCTCGCGTGTTCCTGGTGGTGACCTTCGCGGTCGCGATCGCGGTCGCGACCCTGATCATCTACTTCGGGATCTCCGGGCAGATCGGCGGCCCGATCCCGTGATGGGGCCGGTGCGAGCCGGGTCGAGATAAACCACCGGGCCGCTGGCGCCGGCCGTGAGCGCAGCCATCGCCTCGCCGATGGAGCCGGGGGAACGCGGGGCCAATCTCGGTTGGATCCTTGGGTTCGTCACGATCGCGCTCGTGCTGGCGATCGGGGCCGGGCTCTGGTTCACCTTCCACCCGTAGCCGCGGAGCCGGCGTCGGGTAACCTCGGGCGACGGTAGAGATAGACGTCGGTCGCGGGGTCGTAGACCTCCGCGGTCCAGCCGGGCACGGGGTGTACATAGCTCACGATCCGCGCGCCCGGCGGCAGCTCGCGCTCCAGCTTCGGGCGGAGGCGGTCCATCGCGCGGCCCCAGAGAAAGGTGGTGACGACACTGGCGGCCCGGAAGTCGAGCCGGAAGAAGTCCCCCCAGACGATCGCGATGCGATCGGCGAACGGGCCGAGCGCCCGGCGGACCCGCAGGATCAGCACCCGGACCGGCTCGACCTCGACCGCGACGACCCGCGCGCGGTAGACGCGGGCCGCCCGGAAGACGATGGAGCCCGTCCCCGCGCCCAGGTCGTAGACCGTGTCGCGCTCGCTGACCTCGGCGAGACGCAGCATCTCTTCGACCGAGCGCCGCGGCGTCGGCTGGTAGCCGGCGCCGAAGGCGAACGACGCGAACACGAAGTAGGCGACCGCCACCAGCGCGACGAACATCGCGAGGATCACGGCGACGGGCAGGAGGGGCATCGATGGCCCTACCGCGCCCGCCGCTCGCGCCGGACCCGTTCGGCCGCGCTCTCGGGGTCCAGCTCGCGGGCGACGACCCGATCGACGAGGGCGCGCAGCCGGGGCTCACGCTCGAGCCGTGCCGTGAGCTCGTCCCCGATCCGGGCCCGGACGCGCTCTACGATCTCGACGGCGACGCGTCGGCGCTCGTCCGCGGCCCGCTGACCGGACTGGTCGAGAAACCGCTCGTGCGCCTCGATCGCGGTCCAGAGCTCGTCGATCCCGGTCGCCGGGTTCGTGGACGTGGCCACGACCGACGGGGTCCACCCCGAGCGCGCGCCCAGATGGACGAGCTCCCGCAGGTCCCGCTCGGCCAGCTCCGCGCCGGGCAGATCGGATTTGTTCACGCAGAAGACGTCCGCGATCTCGAAGAGGCCGGCTTTGAGGGTCTGCACTTCATCGCCGAGGTGCGGCACGAGCACCACGACGCGCGTCGAGGCGACGTCGCGGATCGCGAGATCGACCTGACCGCTCCCCACCGTCTCGACGAGGACGACGTCGAACCCGGCGGCGTCCATGAGGCGGGCGACCTCGCGCGTCGCCGCAGCAATGCCACCCTCTTCCCCGCGGCTCGCCATGGAGCGGAAGAAGACGCCGGTGTCGTGCGCGCTTCGATCGAAGCGGATCCGGTCGCCCAGGACCGACCCGCCGCTGAAGGGGCTCGACGGGTCGACCGCGATCACCGCCACGGTGCGGTCGAGCGCGCGCAGCCGGTTGACGAGCAGGTTGATCAGGCTCGACTTGCCGACGCCGAGCGGACCGGTGATCCCGATCACCGGCGCCCGACCGGTGCGAGGGAACAGGGCGCGCGAGATTGCGACGGCGGCCGGATCTCGGTCCTCCACCTGGGAGATCGCTCGGGCGAGGACTCGACGGTCGCCGGACCGGATCGCCCGCGCGGCCGCGGGCAGCGGGGCCCGTCGCGTCATGCGCTCGCGCGCGCCAGATTCCGAGCGGTCGATACGATTTCCTCGAGCGAGCTCCCTGGACCGAAGATCGCCCGGATGCCGGCCCGCCGCAATCGGCGAGCGTCCTCGTCCGGGATGATCCCGCCGGCGAAGACGGGGATGCCCCCGGCCTTCTCCCGCTTGAGCAGGTTGAGCACCTTCGGAAACAGGGCCATGTGAGCGCCGGACAGGATCGATAGGCCGATCAGGTCCACGTCCTCCTCGAGCGCGGCGCGTACGATCTCCTCGGGGGTCTGGCGAAGCCCCGCGTAGATCACTTCCATCCCCGCGTCCCGCAGCGCGCGAGCCACGACCTTCGCGCCGCGATCATGTCCGTCCAAGCCGGGCTTGGCGATCAGCACCCGGATCGGCGTCGCCTTCGGGGACTTTGCCATCGGCGTCCTTCGCACGTACGACGGGACCCGCGGAAAAAAGGTTTCGCGTGGACCCTCGGCTCACGCCAGCGCCACCAGGTCGAGCACCAGGTTGCCCGCGAGGAGCGTGAGCACGGCGCCGACGGCCATGACCACGAGGAACGGGATTTGGGGGGTCACCCAGACGGTCTCGACCCCCTTCGCCGTCAGCTCCTGCGCGAGCCGGGCGCGCAGCTGTCGATCCTCCTCCGAGGTCTCGACGTCCGCCGCGTTCGACCGCATGGGGTTCTCGAGCCAGACATAGCGCTCGGGCAGCTCCCGGACCGGTATCCGGTAGCCGGAGAATCCGCCCGGGAAGTGGAACTCCTTGCGCGCCACGTTCCGCAGCCCGATGGCGAGCGGAATCGCGAGCGAGACGAGCGCCGCGTTGGTCAGCAGGTCCAGGGAGAAGGGGACCCAGCCCAGAACACCGGCGAGGGTCCCGCCGAGCGGCCATGCGACCGCGGTGAACGTCGGCACGAGGACCCCGGCGATCATCAGGGCTTTCGCGTCGGCCCCACCGTAGAGAACGCCCGCCTCGAAGAGCCCGCGGGCGAGGAGGATGCTCGCGAGCAGGGCCACGACCGCCCAGGGCACCTCGCTCGGTCCGACGCCGACCCGGACGACCGCGATGGCGACGGCCGCCACCACGACGGCGTACGCGACCGCTTCGATGCCGTCCGCGAGCCGGTCCGCGCGCTCGCCGAGCAGGTCGTCCCAGGGGAACATGTGTTCGAGCGCGAGGCCCCCGACGAGGAGCCACAGGGCGGTCGGCAGCAGCCCTCCGCCACCGAACGCCACCGCGCCGAGCGCCACCCCGATCAGGCCCAGCCACTGCCAGAGCCGGTCGGTGACCTCCCGGTCCTTGAGATCGGACCACGCCGCGAAGCCGAAACCGGCGACCAGGGCGGCCAGCTGGGCCCCGAGGATCCCTTCGGCGAGGCTCACGCGCCCGACTCCCCCTCTCGGCGGACGCGACGCGGGGCGGACCTCTTAAGCCCCCGCTTGGGCGCGCAGCCCGCGCGGGGAAGTCGCTTATTTTAGCCATCGTGGACTCGTCAGAGCGCAATGACGACGAGCGGCCCGGCCGGACCGGACACGGACCGGGCCCGGGGCCGACGGCGTCGCTGGACGGCGGGTGTCGCCGCGGCCGCGCTCACGGCGATCGTCGTCGTCGCCGGACTGTACGTGGGTGGCTACCTGGGCGCGCACCCGGGCGCGAGCCTTCCTCCGTACCTGACGTTCTCCCAAGCGGCCTCGGCAGCCGAGTCGCGATCCGGCTCGGCGGCCGGGGGTCCCTGGTTCGGCGTCGCCGCGGACGCGATCGTCACTCCGGTCGCGGTGCTCGAGCCGGCCGCGAACCTCACCTCGCTCTTAGGACTCGCCGACTGCACCGTCAACTGGACCTCGGGCATGCCCTCGAACCTGGCGGTCCCCGCGACGGCCGCGACCGCCGAGCTGGGGACCGCGGCCTACTGGACCGTCCTGCTGAAGAACGCGACCAACGCGCTGCTCGTCGACTCGGTCTCGCAGGGAAAGGCGGCGTCGCTGGCGACACTGACCGGCGGTGACTGCGCCCGACTCGCCGGCTCGCTGCTCAGCTTCGGGGCCGGCCTCGTCGATTCCCCCCAAGCGGTCTCGGCGGCGAACGCAATGGGCGGCGCGAGCTTCCTCGACCGATATCCGAACGCGTCCGAGACCTGGGCCGTGGCGGGCGGCTTCTCCCTCGGGGGCATCCTGACGACCAGCCCGGAGTGGCTGCTCGAGTACACCACCTGCAGCTTCCCGCCAGCCGCGGGGGCCCAGGGCCTCGCGTTCAACGCCACGGTCGGCGGGACCTCCGGCGTGGTGACGAACCACACGAGCGGTCCGGTCTCCTGCTCGCTCACGATACCCTCGGGGCTCACCCTCGGGCTGCCGGCGCCGACCGGCCCGCCGGTCGTCGGCAAAGCTATTTAAATAGCCTCCAACTCCGCGGCCGCGCTCGCGCCATGGTCGAGTACAAGCTCGTCATCTCGGACCGCGACCGGTCGATCGCCCGGACGGTCGGCGATCCCCAGGCGGCCGGCTTCCTGGGCAAGCGGATCGGGGAGTCGATCGGCGGCGAGCTGATCGGCGCAACGGGCTACACCTTTCGCATCACCGGGGGCACCGACAAGAGCGGCTTCCCGCTGCGGCCCGATCTTCCCGGCGCGCGTCAGACCCGGCTCTATGTCGGGGACGGATTCGGATTCCACGCCCCCCGCCACGGCATGCGCAAGCGACGAACGTTCCGCGGCAATACGGTCAGTGAGGACACGGTCCAGATCAACCTGATCGTGGAGCAGAAGGGCGGCAAGCCGCTCGCGGAGCTGTTCGCCGCGTCATGAAGGTCCCACGCCAGCCCGAGGTGAACATCGGCCTCGTCGGCCACGTCGACCACGGCAAGACGACGCTCACTCAGGCGCTGACGGGCGAGTGGACCGACCGCCACTCCGAGGAGCTCAAGCGCGGGATCTCGATCAAGCTCGGCTACGCGGACACCGCGTTCTACCGGTGCCCCAACGACCCTCCGCCGACCTGCTTCTCGACCCAGCCGACGTGCCCGAACTGTGGCGCGGAGGGCCAGTTCCTGCGCGCGGTCTCGTTCGTCGACGCGCCGGGGCACGAGACGCTGATGGAGACGATGCTGTCGGGCGCTGCCATCATGGACGGGGCGCTCCTCCTCGTCGCCGCGAACGAGAAGGTCCCCCAGCCGCAAACGCGCGAGCATCTCTACGCGCTCGACATCATCGGAGTGCGCAAGGTGGTGGTCGTCCAGAACAAGATCGACCTGGTCTCTTCCGAGGCGGCCGAGGAGAACCACCGCGAGACGGTCGACTTCCTCAAGTCGTCGCCGCTCGCGAACGCGCCCGTGGTTCCGGTCAGCGCCAACCACCGGGTGAACGTCGACGCGCTGATCGAGGCGATCGAGGCGACGATCCCGACTCCGCCCCGCGACCTCACGAAACCGCCCCTGATGTACGTGGCCCGCTCCTTCGACATCAATCGGCCCGGCACGCGGCCACGGGACCTGAAGGGCGGCGTGCTCGGCGGTTCGCTGCTCCAGGGCCGGATCGCCGTCGGGGAGGACATCGAGATCCGACCGGGCCCTTCGGGCGCGGCGAACGGCCAGTCCGAGTCGCTCACGACCACCGTCGCGTCGATCGTCTCCGGGGGCCAGGAGTGGCCGGAGCTCCGACCCGGTGGCCTCGCGGCGATCGGGACGGGCCTCGACCCGGCGCTCGCGAAAGCCGATGGCCTGACCGGCCGCCTTGTCGGCAGCGCCGGCACGCTGCCGCCGCTGACGCAGAAGATCCGCCTGAAGGCGACCCTGCTCGACCGGGTCCTCGGGGCGCAGCGGGAGATCAAGGTCGAAAAGATCCGTACGAGCGAGTTGCTCGCGATCACCGTCGGCACCACCGTCGCGAGCGGCAAGGTCACGAGCGCGCGGGGGGACGAGGTGGAGCTGGCGCTGAACCGCGCCGTGACCGTGTTCCCGGGGAGCCGGGTCGCGATCTCGCGCCGACTCAATGCCTGGCGGCTGATCGGTTACGGGATCGTGGAGGGCGGCGCGAAGTGAAGCCCGATCTGCTCGAGATCCTTCGCTGCCCGGTCTGCCGCGGCGAGCTCGGGCTGGTCACCCGGCGGACCGAGGGCGACGAGATCGTCGACGGCACGCTCACGTGCGCGCGGTGCCGCGTCGACTACCCGATCGCCGATGGGATCCCGGACCTGTTGCCACCGGACGAGCGCGACTGAGCGGATCGACCGCCCGCTCAGACCCCGAGCCGGTAGTAGTAGCCGGCGATGAGCACAAACCCCGCGATCGCAGCCGCGATCGCCGGGGCCACCCAGCGGATGGCTCCTCGGGAGCGGGCCTGGACCGATGCGCCGACCGAGACCAGCGGGATGGCGAAGGCGAGCCAGTAACCCGTGAGCACGGTCGTGTACAGCGCGAGCGCGGCGCGGTTGCCGTCGGGG
Organism: Thermoplasmata archaeon; assembly: GCA_035622275.1. NCBI lineage: Archaea > Methanobacteriati > Thermoplasmatota > Thermoplasmata > Thermoplasmata archaeon. The sequence continues at coordinate 70,415 of DASPVQ010000001.1, forward strand.
TAGCGGAGGGCCAGCAGCGTCACGAGCGCGACGGAGCTCGCGAGGAATCCGAGGCTCACGCCGGCGGCGTCCAGGTATCCCTCGAACGCCCGGCGGCCGCGGGTCCGCAAGCGCAGCGCGAGGGCCAGCACGACGAACAGCGCGAGCGTGCCGACGAGCACGAAGAACCCCGGCGTCGCGAGCGGGAGCGGATTCGTCCCGGGGCCCGGCATCGGCAGATCCATGGGTCCGGCTACCGGGACGTCAGCAAGGCCCGCGCGGGGCCGCCATCCCCCCCGCGAAGGCGCAGGGGCAGGCACGCGAGCTCGTAGGCTCCGGGCGCGACCGACCCGAGGAGCAGGCCCTCGAGGATCAGCGCCCCGGACCCGAGGAGCGCGTGATGGACCGGAAAGCTCCCGGACGGATCCGACTCCACCGAGAGAGCGTCGATTCCCACGAGGCGGAGCCCACGCGCGGCCAGCGCTCGCGCCGCGCTCGGAGCCAGGGCGACGTAGTCCGGGAAGAACCGCAGCTCGTGCTGCCAGCGCGCCGAATTCGCGGTGCGAAACAGAACGCGCTCCGTTCCCGGAGGGATCGCGTCGACGTCGGCGGGCCCGACCTCTCGCGCCTCTTCGTCGACGGTCACCACGTGACAGCGACCGTTGAGCGCTCCGAGATCGATCGCGTCGATCGCCGGCGCGCCGGGGAGAAAGTGGCAGGGCGGATCGACGTGGGTCCCGGCGTGGGTGCCCAAGACGAGCCGGGAGACGTTGTAGGCATCGCCGCGCGCGATCGAGCGGTCGGGGGTGATCGAGTACTCCGGGTCGCCCGGGAACGACGGCATTCCGGCGAATAGGGGCATCGAGACGTCGATCCGGACCATCGGGGGGTCGCAGGTCGGGGGGTCGCCTTAACGGTTGGGTCCGTCGCGGTCCGCCGGCATCGGCCGGCGTTCGGGTCGAGCCGAAGGGTTAAGCGGACCTGCCGGCAGCGGAGCCCGATGTCCCGGGCCGACGACCCGGAGCTCGACGACGCGGACGAGCCGGAGGAGGATCGACGGCGGCGCCGTCGCGCGGCGCGGCATCCGCCGCCCCGCCGGACGCGGTCCGCGCGCCCGGTCCAGCGCTGGCGCGGGGGAGACGACGCGGAGGACGACGGGGAGGACGAGCTCGAGGCGCCCCGCACGCGTCGACGGTGGTTCTTCCGCGAGAAGACGCCGGTCTATTGGAGGGCGCGCGATTCGCTTTACTTCGAGCCGCTCGTCGCGGTCGCGATCATCGTGATCCTTCTCGTCGGGCTGTACGCCTACACCCAGAACTGGCCGCCGATCTATGTGGTCGAGTCCCAGAGCATGCAGCACGGCTCGACGGACATCCTCGGTGTGATCAACACGGGCGATCTCGTCCTGGCGCAGCGGGTCCCGACGAGCGCGATCACGCCCTACGTGACCGGGATGCGCACGGGCTACTCCACGTACGGAGAGTACGGCGACGTGCTGCTGTACTATCCGAACGGCGTCGGCCCGACGCCGATCATCCATCGAGCGATCCTGTTCCTACAATGGAATCCGGCCAACGGCGGCAGCTACAACGCGACGGATCTGTCCGGGCTCCCCTGCGGGACCGCGGCCGGGGCGTTCTACAACTCGTCCAGCCCGTACGGCGCCTGCTACGTCCACGACCTCACCGGTCCGCTCACGCTCTACCACGTCGGGTGGTCGGACGTTACCGTGTCGCTCGACCTCTCCCCGACGCTCCTGGGCGCCCACTCGGGCTTCGTCACCATGGGCGACTACAACTTCAACCGCCCTTGCACCCCGGGAGTGAACTGCGTCGGAGAGTCCGACCAGGGCTCCGGGCTGAGCGCGCTCGTGGAGCCGGGGTGGATCGTCGGCGTCGCCCGCGGGATGCTCCCCTGGTTCGGCGCCTTCAAGTTGCTCCTCGAGGGAAACGCGGCGGAGGTCCCGTCCCAGTCCTGGCAGTTCCTCGGACTGACGATCGTCGGGCTCATTCTGCTGGCCTTCGGGATCCACTACGCCCTGCGGGCCGAGGGTATCGAAGACCCCCGCCGTCGCCGGCAGGAAGAGGAGGAGGTCGAACGCGACGAACCGGAGGACGAGACGCCGCCGAGTCGTACGCGACGGTTCCTGCGGGGGCTGCGGGCCTGGCGCCGCCCGGAGGAGGACGAGGAGGACGCGGTCGACCCCAAGCCTCCGCGCGACACCGCGGCCCGCCGCTCGCCGAGCCGGGGCCGACCGGCGCCGCGCGTCCGCCGCGCGCGCGCCAAGCGCTCCGCCGACGATTCGGACGAAGACCTGTAGCGCCCGCCCCCGCCGGCTCCGGCGCCGGGCAAACCTTTAGTCCCTTTCTCCGTCCGTTTCGCCAGGGGCGCCGGGGATGCATGTCATCGGAGGTACCGCCTCCACCGCGCTCGCCGAGCGCATCTCCCGGGAGCTGAGCAACGCGCCCTTCGCGATCCCGTTCACCAAGCGATTCCCGGACGGCGAACTGTACGTCCGTGTCGGGGGCCGGCTCGAGGGAGAGGATGTCGTCGTCGTGCAGTCGACCCGGACCGACCAGGACCTGGTGGAGCTGCTGTTGCTCGAAGACGCGGTTCGCGAGGCCGGCGCGCGTCGCGTGTTCGTCGTCGTCCCGTACTTCGGCTACGCGCGGCAAGACCGCCGCTTCTTCCCCGGCGAGGCGGTCAGCGCGCGCGCGCTCTGCCGACACGTCGAGCTCGACGCCGACGTGGTCATCACCGTGGACCTGCACTCGAGCGCGACGCTCCACCAGTTCACGAAGCCTGCCTTCGAGGCCAGCGGCATCCCCGCGATCGCGCGCCTGTTGCGCGAGCGGCCGGTCGACCTATTGGTCTCTCCCGACCGGGGCGGGATCGATCGGGTGCGACGGATGGCCCAGATCCTGGACAAGCCGTGGCTCGCTCTGGAAAAAAAGCGCATCGACAGCGAGCACGTCGAGCTCTCCCTGCCCGGCGAGATCCCCGTGCCCCTCGGTGGGAAGCAGGTCGTGATCGTCGACGATGTGATCACGACAGGCGGGACGATCGTCGAGGCGGCGAAGCTGCTCAAGCGGCGCCAGGTCGCCGCCATCAGCGCCGCGTGCACCCACGGCCTCTTCCTGCGCGACGCGTTCGAGCGGATCAAGGCCGTGACGGACGACGTCTACTCGACCGACACGCTCGGCAACCCCGCCGAGAAGGCGTCGGTCGCTCCGGACATCGCTCAGATCCTGCTGCGGGAATCCGGCGGCTGAGCGGGCGGAGATCACATGGACGCTCCGCGAGCGACCCGCGGCGCTCCGGCGGAGGAGCTCCTGGAGCTCGTCCAGCTCGTGCGCCGCGAGCTGATCGTGCTCGAAGAGGGTCCGACGGGGGCGTGGGTCGAGGAGACCGCGCGCGACCTGCGCTCGGGCGCGAAGACCGGGCTCTACGTTCCGATCGCGGCCGGCGGAGGCCTCGCCTTTCGCTCCGACCGCGGCGGGGCCTCGTTCGCGCACGTGCACGTGGGCCCCGGCGCCGGGGCGCCGGAACGCGCGGAGGCGCTCGCCAGAGCGCTGATCGAGGGACTGCCGGCCGAGATCCGATCCGTGAGCCTCGGCTTCACCGGCCTCACGACCGACGACGAGGCGCCGATGCTGGTGCGGCTCGCCGGGCGCCCGGGCTCGACCGTGATCCGCCGATTTGCCATGGAGCGGAGTCTCGGGCCGACCGACGCGACACCCCTCCCGCCGGTCCCCGACGCGCTGCGGATGCTCCCGGCACGCGACGTGACGGTGGACGCCCTCGCCGACCTCGACCGACGGGCGTTCGAAGGCACGACCGACGAACTCCTCATCGGCTCGGAGCCCCTCTCCTACCGACGCGTCATCGAGGCGATCCTGGCCGGTGAGGTCGGCCGCTTTCTCGACGAGGCCTCGACCGCGCTCTACCGATCCGACCCGCCGCGCCTGCTCGGTGCGCTGCTCACCTGCGAGAAATCGCCGCGACACGCCTCGTTCCTCGACTTCATGGTCGAGCCGCATGCTCGACGTCGAGGCTACGGCCGGTATCTCTTGCATTGGGGCTTCCGCGCGCTCTGGGCGCTCGGCTACGAGCGGGTGCGGCTCTGGGTCAGCGAGAGCAACGTCGCCGCCCGGGGGTTGTACGACGCCGAGGGGTTTCGCGTGACCCACGAGACGACGATCTATCGCTGGGACCGACCGTCGGGGGCCGCACAGGCGCAGCCCGGTGCGTAGGGGCAGGTGCGGAACATCCAGTCCGGGCAGGGGAGCAGCCCCTGGGGCGAACGGGAGGCCAGCGCGTTCCCGAGCGAACGAAGTCGCTGCCGCCAGGTCCGAGCAAAGAGCGTCGGGACGGAGAACCGGACATCGGCGACCCGCAACTGCTCGGACGGGGAGGCGGCCCGTTCCCAGCCGAGGACGAGCCGACCGTGCGCTCGGCCGGTCGCGACCGCCCGCCATCCGAGCTCGAGTACGTACTGCGGTTGCTGATCGAGCAGCGACCGGATCTGGGGCGGATCCCCGCCGCGCAGGCTCCGCAGCAGGAACGGGTCCCCGCGGAATCCGAGCCCCAGCTCGGCAGGTTCGTCCGTGCGGGAGGGGACCAGCGACACCTCCCCTGGGGGACCGGACTCTAGCGCGCTGCGGAGGCGCTCGTACAGGTCCGGCGGCCGGCTCGGGTCCGGCCGGAACGGGACCATCGGCTCGGCAGCCACGGTGCGTTCGAAGTAGGCGCGCCTCGGGTAGAGGAGATCTCGAAAGCGAGCCACGAGCGGCCCCGACGCCGGAGGCGCCGCGCGGACCCGCTTCCCCCACGCCGCGCTGTCCTCGGGCGGTTCGGCGAGGACTCGGGCTCCGCCCTGCAGCGCGCCGGAGGCCTCCGGCTCCGTTCCCCGGCAGTCGCACACGTCGGCGTCCCGGAACTCGCAGCCCCGGTCGAACCACCGACATCGAGGAAGGCCACTCGGGCTTCGAACGCGCCAGGCGGTCCGGATCGCCGACACGCGCTGGGCCACCTCCCGCCACGTGGTCCCGAGGTCCGGAAACTCGACGTCGACCAAGGCGAAGTGGACGTCCGCGCCGGGATCGCCGTCCACGAGCAGGAGCCGACCCCGGGGCCGGCCCGCGAGCGCGGCGTAGACCGCCAGCTGTTCGATCTGCTCGGGTCGCTCCGTGGGCAGCTGCTCGCGCGCGACCGCCGCCCCGCTCGTCTTGATCTCGACGGGCAGCTGAGCGAGCAGGTCGATGCGGCCGACCACACCCGAGCGGCGGACCCGGGCCTCGAGCTCCCCCTCCGTAGCCAGCGCGAGGCCGATGCGTCGGTGCCAGGCCTTCCCGCGCTCGAGCCGCTCGGCACGCTCCGGCGAGGTCAGCACGGGAGAGATAGCGCGCCAGTAGGCGATCCGAGGCGCGATCAGCTCGGTGACCGAGACATCCCGCGGCGCTCCCGGCGGCGGCATCCGCGCGAGCAGGACGCCGGTCAGCCCGGGGTCCTCCCGGACCTCGACGCCCCGTCGCCAGTCCGGTTCGGACTCGGCTTCCGCGTCCGGCACGCGCCGTGCATCGTCCCAGGGTATACGAGGCCGCCCGTTCGTGCCGGCCGACTTTTAGCGGTCGGCGGCCATCGCCACGCGCGTGACCGAGGCCACCCGCCGACCGCTGATCATCGGGAGCGGGATCGCGGGCCTCTACGTGGCCCTGCGGTGCCACGAGCTTGGCCTGCGCCCGACCATCGTGACGAAGGCGCGGCTCGAGGAATCGAACACCCGATACGCCCAGGGTGGGATCGCGGCGGCGATCGGCCCGGACGACTCTCCGCGTCTCCACCTCGAGGACACGCTGCGGGCGGGCGCCGAGCTCGTCGACCGCCCCGCCGCCCGCATCCTCACGAGCGAGGCGCCCGCGCGGATCGCGGACCTGGTGCGCTACGGGGTGCCGTTCGATACCGTCGAGGGCCGCATCGCCCTGGGACGGGAGGCCGCCCACTCCCGGAACCGAACGCTCCATGCGGGCGGGGACGCGACCGGCCTGTCGATCGAGGAGGCGCTCAAGCGCCGGGTCGTCTCGGCCGGCATCGAGGCGCGCGAGCGGACCGTCCTGCGCGCGCTGCGCCCGGGCTCCCGCGACGGACCGGTCGCGGTCCTCTCGGACGCCGACGGGCGAGCGCTCGAGTTCGGAACGCCGGCGCCCGTGGTGCTCGCCACCGGCGGTGCGGGGAGCCTCTTTCGGCAGAGCTCCAACCCCTCGATCGCGACCGGCGAGGGGGTCGCGATCGCGTTCCGCGCGGGCGCACTGCTGACGGACATGGAGTTCGTCCAGTTCCACCCCACGGCGTTCTACCGGGCGGGGGCTCCCCGCTTCCTGATCACCGAGGCGCTCCGCGGAGAGGGCGCCGTCCTGCGCAACGAGGCCGGGGACCGGTTCATGGTGGCCGTCCACCCCGACGCGGAGCTGGCCCCCCGGGACATCGTGGCCCGGGCGATCGATCGCGAGATCCAACGCAGCGGGCACCCGTCGGTCTACCTCGACGCGACCGCCCTGCCCCGGGATCTGCTCTTCGCCCGGTTCCCGTCGGTCTGCCACTTCCTCGCCACCTACGGTCTCGACCCGTCCCGCGACATGGTGCCGGTGGGGCCGGTGGCGCACTACATGATCGGGGGCGTGGCGACGGACCTGGACGGACGGTCCTCTCTGCCCGGCCTCTACGCGTGCGGCGAAGTGGCGTCGACGGGTGTCCATGGCGCGAACCGGCTGGCCGGGAACTCGCTGCTCGAGGGGCTCGTCTTCGGCGAGCGGGTCGCGCGCCAATTGCTCCACCCGGCGGGTGGTGGCCCGAACCCGCCCCCACGCGTGATCGAGCTTGCGCTGCCCGCCGGGGCGGGCCAGCCCGAGGAGCCGGCAGAGTTCGAGACCGTGCGGGGCCTCCTGTGGGATGACGTCGGGATCGTGCGCTCGGGAGCCGGGCTCACGTCGGCGCGGGACCGCTTCGTGGACTTGGTCGAGCGGACCGGCCCCGCGGCGGCCGACGCGCCACCCGGACCGGTGGCGAACGCCGCGCTGACCGCGCTGCTCATCGCCCGGTCCGCGCTGCTGAGGACCGAGAGCCGCGGGGCCCACTACCGCTCCGACTGGCCCCGTCCGCGCGCCGCCTGGCGGCTTCACGTCGGGCTGCGCCGCGCGCGTGGCACGACCCGCGCGCGGGTGCGTTCGGACAATCGTTAAGCTCGCGGCGGAGTCGCCCCATCATGGACCTCGCGCTGTCCGACGAGGAGCGCGAGCTGCGGGACGCGACCCGCCGATTCGTCCGACGCGAGGTGTTGCCGATCGCGGACCGGATGGACCGGGAGGACTACTTTCCGCGCGATCTCTTCCGGCGGCTGGGCGAGGAGGGATTCCTCGGCATCACGATCCCGACCGACGCGGGGGGGCTCGGGCTGTCGTACCTCGCGCAGGCGCTCGTGCTGGAGGAGATCGCCCGGGCGAGTCCGGCGCTCGCGCTGAGCGTCGGCGCTCACTCGAACCTGTTCGGGGACAACCTTGGCCGCAACGGCACCCCGTCGCAGCGCGCCGAGTTCCTGCCCGCGGTCGCGTCGGGCGAGGCGATCGGAGCGCTCGCGCTGACGGAGCCAGGCGCGGGCTCGGACGCCACCTCGCTCCAGACGCGCGCCGAGCGCTCGGGCGACGGCTACGTTCTCACCGGCACGAAGCAGTTCATCACGAACGGTCCGGTGGCCGACACCCTCCTGGTCTACGCGAAGACGGCCCCGGAGCGGGGACCTCACGGCATATCGGCCTTCGTGGTCACGCGCGACGCTGCCGGATTCTCCGTCGCCAAGAGCCTGGACAAGATGGGGATGCGAGGCTCGCCGACCGGCGAGCTCTCCTTCGACCACTGCCGGGTCCCCGTCGAGCGTCGGGTCGGCGCGGAGAACGAGGGGGTCGCGATCATGATGGGGGGCCTCAACGTCGAGCGGGCGGTCCTCGCGTCGATCCCGATCGGCATCATGGCCGAGTGTCTCGATCGGTGCCTCGACTACGCGCGCCAGCGCGAGCAGTTCGGACAGAAGATCGGCCGGTTCGAGCTGATCCAGGCGAAGCTCGCGAACCTGTTCGCGGAGCTCGAGGCGTCCCGCCTGTTGCAGTACGCGGCGCTCGATGCCGTAAAGCGAGAGCCCCGGCGGATGGGGCCGGCCGCCGCCGCGCTCACCTTCGCCTCGGAGGCCTCGACTCGGGCGGCCCTCGACGCGATCCAGATCCACGGCGGCTACGGCTACATGCGGGATCTGCCGCTGGAGCGGCTCGCGCGCGACGCCAAGCTGCTCGAGATCGGCGCGGGGACCTCCGAGATCCGACGGCTCCTGCTGGCCCGCGAGCTTCTCGGACCGGGCTTCGGCGACTGACGGGCCGGCCGCTCGACCGGGCGCGGCCGAGCCCTCGCGTGTCGGCCGGCCAATGTATATAGGTCGGGGGGGCCCTCTCGCGCACGATGGCCGGTCGGCCGACCTCGCCCCCGGGCGGCACGTCGTCGTTGCGGGTCGAGGTCCTGAAGGAACTCCAGAGCCTGATCGACGACCGGGAGGTCCGCGACCGGCTCGATCGTGGTCCGATCGGCGAGACGAAGGGCCGCGAGCACTGGGTACTGCACCTGTTGCTCCGGGGCCAGGAGGCGATGCAGGCCCACGTCGACCTCCTCGTCGGGACCGCGTACTCGAACCTCCTCGCCCGGCTCCAGTCCGTCGAGGACCGGCTGCAGCGCGTTGAGACCGTCGAGCAGAGCCTCGGCGACGAGATGAAGACCCGGCTCGAGGGCGTCGAATCGACCCTCGTCGACCGGGTCACGAAGGAGGTCGGCTCGGGACTCGAGGCCGCGTCCTCCCGGCTCTCGGGAACCCTCGCCGCGAACCTCGACGAGCGGTGGAAACCGATCGGTCACTCGATCGAGTCGTTCTCGCAGGCCTCGGGCCAACTCACCAAGGATCTCTCCGACACCTACCGGGTCGCGACGCAGAGCCGACTTCTCCTCAACGAGAATGCCCGGCGGATGATCGATCTCGGGCGCGACATCGTCGCGCTCGAGGAGAGCCTAAAGCTCGCGCTCTCCAAGGTGATCGAGGACGGGCTCGCCCCGCTCGAGGAGCGGATCTCGGCGATCGAGGCTCGCCTCGTCAGCTCGACCGAGGGCCTCGCCGCGACGAACGGCCGCACCGACCCGCCAGTGAGCGAGTAGCCCCCCCGGGCGCCCCGGCGATGCCGCTGTCCCCCCGCCACCCCCGCTACCGCAGCCTGCGCGTGCGCGCCCGCCTCGCGCAGGCCGTGCGCGCCGGCCTCGTCGTCCCCGAGGGCCTGATCGCCCACGGGCGGGGCGAGGCGTTCGACTACCTGCTCGGCGAGCGCACGACGCCGAGCGCGCGCAGGGCGATCCGAGCCGCGGCGGGGTGGCTCCGGGCGGCCCGGCGGCCGATCCTGAGCGTGAACGGCAACGTCGCGGCGCTCGCGGCGGAGGAGGTCGCCCGACTCGCGCGCGCGCTTCCGGGTCTCGGCGTGGAAGTGAACCTGTTTCACCGGACCCCCGCCCGGGCGCGGGCGATCGCGCGCCGGCTGCGGGGCGCCGGCGTCCGAAAGGTCCTGGGCGTGCGTCCGACCGCCCGCATCCCCGGCCTGCCGTCGGACCGCGCCCTCGTCGACGCCACGGGCATCTTCGTCGCCGATGTCTGCCTGATACCGCTGGAGGACGGCGATCGCACGGAGGCGCTACGCGCGATCGGCAAGCGGGTCATCTCCATCGACCTGAACCCGCTCTCACGGACGAGCCGCGCGGCCGACCTTCCGATCGTCGACGAGCTCGTGCGGGCCCTCCGCCACCTGGCCGACGACCTGGTCCGGCCTCCGCCCGGGCGGACCCGCGCGCGGTTCCCGGCGTTCGATCGGCGCGCCGCCCTCGAGGCCGCCCTGCGAACGATCGAGCGGGGCCTCAGGAGTCGGGCGGCGGCTCGGCGGCCGCCCGCCCGACGGCGGCGCTGAGCTTAGCGGCGACGCGCTCGAGGAACGCGCGATCCGAACCGTCGTAGGCGCCCACCACCGCGCCGTCGATGTCGATCTCGCCGACCACGCGGCTACCGTCGCGGATCGGGACCACGATCTCGCTGCGGGTCTCCACGAAGCAGGCCAGGTAGTCCGGCGCGCTCCGCACGTCGTCGACGATCACCGTCCGGTCCTCCCGCGCGGCCTGGCCGCAGATGCCGCGCGCGAGCGGGATGCGCACATGCTCGGTCGGCGCCGGCCCGTCCCAGGCGTCCAGCACAAGGACGTCCGCGTCCAACCGATAGATCCCGACCCATCGGTAGTGGGGGAACTCCTCGGCGAGGAACCGGCAGACCTCGCGCAACGCGGCCCGCCCCGCGAGACGTCCGAGGATCGCGTCGACCTGGAGGAGCGCCGGCGTGACGGCGCGCGTCGGTACGCTCACGCGGCCCTGCCGACGCCCGGGCGGTGGGCAGCGCCGAGGGGGAGATTTTCCCCCGGGGCGGGTCGGCCGCACCCGGCGTTTGAACTCCCGAGGCGAAGATCGCCACGAGCTTTCCAGACTCGCGCCGTACCGGACTGAGCCACCTCGGCACGCCCTCCGCTCGAGGACGAGACTCGGCCGATAAGCTTAGCGGCGCCGACGTGCGCGCTCAACCGCCGAGCGCGAACCAGCCGCAGTTGGCGCAGCCCGCGGCCCGCGACTCGCCGGGGATCTCCGCGCCGCACTGCGGGCACGGCCGCGGGATCGGGACGGAGAGCGCCAGGCAGTCGAAGCAGCTGCCCTGACGGCGATCGTCGGGAAGGAGAACGAGATCCTTGCCGCAGAACACGCACTGGCTCAGTCGTTCCTCGGACGTTCCGGCGGGTCGGATGTCCGCGAACGAGAGCATCGGACCGCTCCACTTTCCGCCCGGTACATAAGTCCTCGCTGAACGCGAGCGGGCGACGGCGCGTCGGCGCGTGCCGGACGCTCCGTCACGGGTCCTTCCAGCGCGCTTTGAGCGCCGCGATGAGGAACAGCGCTGCCGTGAATCCGATCAGGACCGTCCAGTCGAGCGCGGCGGTACCGAACGGGAGCGGCTGGAGCCCGACCGCTCCCTGGACGAGCTCGGCGGCATAGGTCGTGGGGGAGAATCGCGCCGCGACCTGGGCCCAGCCGGGGAGGTAGGAGATCGGGTAGTACACCGGCGGCAGCACGGTGAGGACGAGCGAGAAGATCGGGCTGAACATCCAGGTCTCGCGGACGTCCTGGAAGTAGGTGGAGAGCGTGAACGCGAACGCGGTCGCGAACGCCCAGACGAGCAGCAGCACGCCGGTGAGGATCGCAACGCTCTCGACGGTCGCGTAGCCGAAGAGCACGAACATCGCGACGAAGACCGCGAGGCCCGGCAGCGAGTAGACGAGCTCGCTGATCGCGAGCCCGGCGACGTAGACCGGGGCTTCGACCGGCGACGCGACGACGACGTCCTGGAACTTGAGGTCGTGCCGGTAGTGGGTGAGGTCGGACTGCAGGCCCGTGCCGACCGACAGCATCGTCAGCACCATGCCGCCCATCAGGCCGTAGGCGAGGTCGGCGCCGCGCGAGACGATGTAGATGAAGAACAGGAACGACAGCGGGCTCGCGATCAGGCTGACGAGGTAGAGCGGCTGCGTGCGGATCGGGATCAGCCCGTTGATCCGGACGAGCGTCCCGAGAGATCGCAGCCGATTGCGCTCGCTCATGCCTCGGCCTCCGGCGGAGGGCCCTCCTCCTGGATCGAACGGCCGACCACCTCGAGGAAGATGTCCTCGAGGCTGACCGGTCCCATCGAGACGCGCTGGCCCCGCTCGAGCGCGACTCTGGCGAGCTCGCGCGCCTCGGGCTCCCGGGCGAAGACGAGCGCGCCGCCCTCGATCGCGGAGACGCGGCCGTAGCGCTCGAGCTCCTCGCGCGACGTGGCGCCCTGGATCGTGACGCGGAACGGAAAGCGCACGCGCGCGCGCAGGTCCTCCGGGCTCCCGGCGAGGACGAGCCGGCCCCGTTCGAAGAGCGCGAGCCGCGACGAGAGCTCTTCCGCCTCGTCCAGGTAGTGCGTCGTGAGCAGGATCGTGCGGTTCTCCCGGGTCGCGTGCCGGATCGCCGCCCACACCTCGCGCCGGGCGATCGGATCGAGCCCGGTCGTCGGCTCGTCCAGGAACAGGAGGTCGGCGTCGGAGGCGAGCACCATCGCGCAGAGCGTGCGCCGCCGCAGGCCGCCCGAGAGGCGGGCGACCGACCGTCGCCGATACTCCGAGAGCGACAGCTCGTCGAGCGCCTCCCGCGTGCGCCGGCGGGCCTCGACACGGTCGAGGCCGCGCAGCTTCAGGTAGAGGTAGATGACCTCCTCCACGTTGAGGAAGTAGAGCGGACGCGACTCCTGCGGCACGCAGGCGATCCGCGCGCGGATCGCGCGCTCGTCGGTCGTGACGTCGTGGCCGAGGACCTCGGCGCGTCCGCTCGTCAGCTCGAGTTGGGTCGCCGCGATCCGCAGGAAGGTGGTCTTGCCCGCCCCGTTCCGGCCGATGACCCCGAAGACCCTCCCGGTCGGGACCTCGAGTGTGAGCCCCTCGAGCGCCGGCGGCCCGGCGGCTGCCTGCGGGTAGACCTTGGACAGTCGGTCGGTGCGCACGGCGAGCGCCATCGGCCCCGCTCGAACTCCGTGCGGCTCTTAACGGCAGGTCCGGACCGGCGCTAGCTCAGGACCTCGGCCAGCCGACCGTCGGCCCGGGCGTTCCGGATCTCGCGCGCGATCCGCCGCCCCGTCGAGAGGCCCGGCTCGATCAGGTCGGAGTACGGGCTGCCCGAGATGAACAGGTTCGTGCCCGCGACGATCCGCGTCGAGATCTCGAAGACCTTGTACTCGAGGTCCTCCGTCATGATCCCCTCAATGCAGAACGGACCGACCATCCCCCCGAACAGCTCGATCGAGCGCTCGATGATGCGGGCCGCGACGTCGAACGCCCTCGGGAGGAGCGACTCGCGCAGGATCACGGGGACGTTGCCCGTGACCACGAACGTCGGACGGAGGCCGGCCTTCAATAGCTCCTCCTGTGCGCCCAGCTTGTAGAGCTCGTCGATGTTCGCTTCGTCCCGACGGTCCATGCCGAGCAGCTCGAGCGAGCCGCGGGAGAGCCGGTAGCCGTGGTGGACGATCGGCGAGTAGAAGAAATGCATGTAGTAGCGCGTGCCGAGCACGTACTCCTGGACGACGTGCGGGCCGGTCGGATGGAAGTCGGCGAGGGCGTCGCGGTTCTTGGCGAGGAAGAAGCCCTTCCCGCCCTTCGCTCCGTAGTACTTCACGATCACCGGCCCCTGGATCTCGGCCGGGTCCTCGTACAGCTTCGGCATCGCGACGCCGGCCGACTCCAGCCAGTCGCGCTCCTTGCGGCGGTCCGACTCCCAGCCAAGGACGGCGCGGTTCCCGAACACCGGCACGTCGAGGGCGGCGAACGCCTCGGGCCCCAGATACTCCACGAACGATCCGTGCGGGACCAGGATCGCCGCCTCGGCCCGCAGTCGCTCGACCACGCTCGGAAGGTCCTTGACCCGCGGTACCGACAGGAACCGGTCGGGTCGCGCGAGGGGGAACGCATCGTAGAAGCGCGGGGGCTCCCCGACGCAGATCCCGAGCGTCGGCAGCCCCTCCGCGCGCGCCCCGTGAAAGATCTGCAGCGACGAGTGCGAGCAGAGCGTCGCGACCGTCGGCGTCCGGCCCTCGAGGCAGGCGAGGCGCTCGGGCGAAGCGAGCGATGGCCCCATAGGGGTCAGTACCGAGCGACCGAGATAGCCCTTGCGCCGGCCGGAGCTTCGAAACTAGCGACCGGCCTCGCCCGACGCGCCTTCCAGGTCCCAGTACCAGCGGACCTGGCGCGAGCCCGTCTCGGCGACGCGCCTCCGCAGCTCCGGCTCGATCGACGCATCGCGGACGAGCCGACGGACCTCCTCCGGCCGCCCGGTCGGCAGGCGGGAGGCGAGCCCGGAGGCTTCGAGCGCCGGGCGGATCCCCTCGAGCGAGTACTGCCAGGTTTCCTCCCGCCGTCGGACCGCGACGGCGTGCGATCCGCTGAGCCGGTGGACGCCGAGCTCCTCCGCGGCGCGGTGGAGCGCCTCGGCCGCGTCGCGCAGCTCGAAGTCGAGCCGGTCCTGATCGCCCCGGAGCCGGTCGAGCCGGTCGACCAGCTCGCGCAGGCGGGCCTGGTCCGCGGCGGGCACGGTCCGAAACTCCGGGCACAGGGACCGGAAGTCGCAGCGGCTGCAGTGGCGACCCGGCGTCGGCTCGTAGGCCTGGGCCCGGATGCCGTCGCTTACGGTGCCGAGGCGGTCGTAGAGGCCCGTCAAGGACGGCCCGTCCCGTGGCGGCACCCGCAGCGGGGTCAGCGAGCGCAGGTGGTAGAGCGTGAGGCCGGCGACCGGCTCGGTGTAGTTGCGCTCGACCAGGACCTGGTAGAGCGAGAGCTGCTCCGAGTCGCGCGCATCCTCGGGCGAGAGATCGCGCGACGTCTTGTAGTCGAGCACCTCCAGCCCTCCGGACGGTGCGCGGTCGATCCGGTCGATGTAACCATGGATCGGGATCCCGTCCCACCGGGCCTCGAGATGCTCCTCGACGGCGACCGGACGCGGCGCTTCCTCGACCAGGCGGTCGTAGTACCGGCCGAGGAGGTCCTGGCCCAGCGCATGGTAGCGACCCTCCTCCTCCGGCGAGACGTACCCGTCGCTGGACCAGAGACGATCGTAGAGCGCGAGCATCGCGCGTCGTGTCATCGCCGGTCCGCCCGCGTCCCGCGGCCGGGCCTCCCACTCGTCGAGCGTGCGCTGCGACTCCGTAGCGCCGGCCCGGCGCGCCGCCGGCGCCACCAGCGGTCGCAGGAGCTCCTCGAGGACCGAGTGGACCACCCGTCCGAACGTGAAGTAGCCGCGCGGGGTCTCGGGCAGTCGGTCGACGTAGAGGAACTTCCAGCGCAGCGGGCACTCGAGGTAGGTGCGGTACGACGAGTAGCTCAACGGCCCGACGGCAGCCACAACGGACGAGCGGCCGGGAGGTTCAAGTGGTTTCCGGGGGCCGGCGCCCCCGGCGTGCGCCTAGTGGGCGCCGGCCGCCACGTCGAGCGCGAGCTTGTCGGTCGGCTCCGGCGTCAGGCTCGAGCGGGCCTGCGGGTTCGTCAGGTTCTTCGGCAGCCCGAGGAGGTCGAGGAGCTCCTTGTAGTGGTTGCGGATCGTCACGGGAGTGACGTTCGCGACCGCCGCGATCCGGTCCTGGCTGCGAGGCTCGCCCATCAGGTTCGACGCGATGTAGATGATCGTCGCCAGGATGCCGTTCGGCAGCACGCCGCTCGTGGAGTAGACCTGCTCGACCTGCTCGAGGAGCGAGAGCACCTTCTGGCGAACCTCCTTGGAGAGGTTCAGGTCCTGGGTGAACCGCACGAGGTAGTCGCGCGGCTCGACCGGCTTGAGACCCAGCTTGAGCTCCCGCGCGAGCAGGGTGTACGCTCGGCCGACCTCGATCTTCGTGGCCTTGGAATGCGCGATGATCTCCTTCATGGTCCGCGGCACGTGGCACTGGCGGCACGCCGCGTAGACGCTCGCCGCGACGAGCGCGACGATCTTCTTGCCGCGCGTCGCCTTGTGTTCGAGCGCGCGGCGGTAGATGTAGGTGGCCGACTCCTTGACCTCCCGCGAGAGGCCGAGAACTCCCGCGAGCCGGTTCAGCTCTCCGAGCGCGACCACGAGGTTGCGCTGGTGGGTCCGGGCCGCGCGCAGCCGATGATTGAGCTTGCGCAGATGGTAGAACTTGAGGGAGGTGTTGCGCGAGAGCGAGTTGCCCTGGAAGTCGCGTGTCGGAACTCCGATCTCGCTGAACAGGCCCTTGTCGGGCATCAGCGGCGAGATCACCGGTCCCCAACCCCGCGCCTCGCGGCCGGTATCTTCCTTCGAGCCGCGCTGGCCGCGGTCGCTGACGAGTGCGCTCGCGTCGACCACGAGTCCGCAGTCGGCGCAGACGATCTCGCCCCGGATGTCATCCCGGATGAGGTGAGTGGAACCGCAGTTCGGACAGACGTCCGAGCTCGGCGGCGAGACGGCCGGCGGGGAGGCCGTGGACGCGCTCGACGCGGCCG
>DASPVQ010000002.1 GCA_035622275.1 Thermoplasmata archaeon
GCGACGGCGGGCGAGGTCGCGACCGCGAGTCCGATCAGCATGTAGCCGGCCTGGGAGATGCTCGAATACGCCAGCATCCGCTTCATCTCCGTCTGCTGCAGGGCGAGGACGTTCCCGACCGTCATCGTGACGACCGCGAGGGTCCCGAGGGCGATCTGGACGCTCGGGCCGAGCGCGACCGACCCGCCGAAGAGTCCGTAGCCGCTCGCGCCGGTCGGTCCGAGCGCGAGGACCGGTCCCAGGAACACGAGGAAGAAGGCGAAGACGCCGATCTTCTTCGTTCCACCGGCCAGGAACGCCGACACGTCGTCCGGCGCGCCGTCGTAGACGTCGACCGCCCACGCGTGGAACGGCACGAGCGTGACCTTGAACGCGAGGCCGGCGATGAGGAAGCCGTAGCCGAGGAGGACGAGGGTGGGGTACGCCACCGCGGTCCCGGCGGCGCGGATGAGGTAGAGGTTCGTCGTCCCGTAGGCACCGAAGAGGAGCGACGCGCCGAAGAACGAGAGGACCGTCGAGAGCGCCCCGATGACGAAGAACTTCATGGCGGCCTCGAGCCCGCGGGCGTCCTTGCGGGTGTACGCGACCAGCAGGTACGACGCGATCGAGACCACCTCGATCGCGAGGAGGAGGAAAATGAGGTCGGTCGCGACGGCGACCAGCATCATCCCGAGCGTCGCGATGAGCAGGAGACCGAAGAAAATCGGGGCCCCGCGCTCGGTGGTGGGGCGGCTCGTGGAGGAAAGTGCGACGAGAAGCGCGGCGAGGAGGAAGATCGCCTGGAAGATCAGCCCGAGCGACGTGAACGCCCAGAGCGGAGCGGTTCCGGGGGTGGGGACCTGGTCGATCTGACCGGGGCCGATCGTCGCGAGGAAGCCGAGCGGCGCGAATCCCAGGTCGGCGACGACGATCCCGAGGGCCGCGAGGAGGACGGCGACGCTGACGCCGCCGGTGAGCTCGATCCGGCGCACCTTGAGGACGTCGGAGAGGAAGACGAGGAGCGCGCCGGCGAGCAGGAGGATCTCGGGCAGGAACGGGGCCGTGAACGAGACGAACGACATCGACCTACGTCCCCGGCCAGCCTTTGATCGGCGAGTTCACGATCACGTTCACGAGGAGGCCGGGCAGGATCCCGAACAGCACGGTGAGGGCGACCAGGAGCCCCATCCCGACGCCTTCGTACCACGGGACGTCGTGCGCGCTCGGCGGCACATCCCGAGGGGGCCCGAAGAGCATCCGCTGCATCATCCACAGGTAGAACGCGGCGGTGACGACCAGGACGACGAGCGGGATCAGGACCCAGTAGCCCAGCGCGTTCCACGTCGCGAGGAAGGCGGTGAACTCGGCCGGGAAGCCGATGAGCGCCGGGAGTCCGAGCGACGCGAGCGAGCCCGCCATGATCATCGTCGCGAGGGACGGCGCGCTGGGCGTGATGCCGGCGAGCGAGCTGATGTCGCGGGTCCCGTACTGGTGGTGGACGCTCCCCGACGCCATGAAGAGGAGCGCGCTCACGATCCCGTGGGCGAACATGAGCAGGACCGCCGCGACGAGCCCCAGCGACGAGTTCAGAGCGATCGCGAGGAGCACGATCCCCATGTGGTTGATCGAGGAGTACGCGACCAGTCGTTTCAGGTCCCGCTGGGCGAGCGAGAGCACCGACCCCCAGATGATCGTCAGGAACGCGATCACGAAGAGCAGCGGCTGGGTCGAGTGGAATCCGTCGGGGAGCACCTCCACCGCCCAGCGGATGAGCCCGTAGCCGCCGAGCTTCAGGAGGAGACCCGCGAGGAGGACGGAGCCGCCCGTCGGCGCCTCGACGTGCGCGTCGGGGAGCCACGTGTGGAACGGGACGACCGGGAACTTCACCGCGAAGCCGAAGAAGAGCGCGAGGAACAGGAACGTCTGGACGACGGGGGAGAGCCCGCGCGCGGCGGCGTAGACCGCCGAGAAGTCGAACGACGTCGCGCCCGAGTAGAAGACCAGCGCGAGGAGGCCGACCAGCATCACGATCGAGGCGACGTGGGTGTAGACGAAGAATTTGATCGCGGCGTAGCGCCGATTCGGCCCACCCCAGTAGCCGATCAAGAAGAACATCGGGACGAGGACGGCCTCCCAGAAGAGGAAGAAGAGCAGGATGTCGAGCGCGACGAAGACGCCGAAGCAGCCCAAACAGGTCAGCATCAGGAGACCGAAGTATCCAGCGGGCCGGTGCGTCTCGCCCCACGAGTAGACCACCGTCGCGATCTGCAGGACCGCGGTGAGCAGGATCAGGACGAGCGAGATCCCGTCGACCCCGACCGTGAAGTTCACGTGCATCCACGCGAGCGAAATCCACGTGTAGCTCTCGCCGTCCGAGAATCCGGGGACGAACGCCGAGGAGTAGCCGGGCCAGCCGGTATAGCTCCCCAGGAGAAGGCCGACCTCGAGGAGGAAGACGACCGAGGTCGCGAGCGCGACCCAGCGGGCCCGCGCGCCCGCGAAGAACGTCGCGACCGTGCCGACCGCGAGGCTACCGAGAATGATCGACAGGATCGGCAGCATCTACCCGCCTCCGAATTTCGCGAGGAGATACGGACCGACGACGAGCAAGAGGAGGAAGAGCGCGATCAATCCGGCGATGACGTACGCCGCGTAGTCGGAGACGACCCCGGACTGCAGCTGGCGGAGGCGGTTGCTCGCGACCGCGAACATCCGCTCCAGCCCCTTGACTGTCCCGTCGATGACGAACCGGTCGAAGAAGTCGGCCGCCCGCGCGATCGTGTAGACGCCGTCCTGGCCGATGCGGTCGTAGGCGACCTTGAAGTAGTAGCGGTTGAGGAGGAGGCGCCGCACCGGTTGGAGCGCGCTCGTCTCGCTGAGCGCGTAGACCTTCCCGTTCCCCCACATCGACCAGGCGAGCCCGATCCCGCCCGCCGCCAGGAGGACGCTCGTCGTGGAGAGCACGAGGTCGGTCGTGCCGTAGACGGGCGGAATGCCGGCGACGCCCGCCCCGCCGAGGAGGAGCGATTGGAATCCGGGGAGGAAGACGAACAGCCCCGCGACGACGGCGAACGCCGAGAGGATGACGAGCGGGACCCGCATGACCCACGGTCCCTCGTGGGGGTGCGGAAGGGTCGGGTCCCGGGGGCCGTCGCCCGAGAACGCGAGGAACCAGGCGCGGAAGATGTAGTACGCCGTCAGGAAGACGGTCGCGAACGCCATCAGGAAGAACGGCCAGTACGCCGGATGGCTGCCGAGCTCGGCGTAGACGGAGGAGAGGATGTCGTCCTTGCTCCAGAACCCGGCGAACGGCGGGATCCCGCTCAGCGCGAGACCGCCGATCGCGAACGCGGCGGCGGTAAGCCGCATGTGCTTGCGCAGCCCGCCCATCTTGAACAGGTCCTGCGTGCCGACCGCGTGGATGACCGAGCCGGCGGCGAGGAAGAGGAGCGCCTTGAAGAACGCGTGCGTGAAGAGATGGTACAGGCCGACCATCGCGAAGCCGGCGCCGATCGCGAACACCATGTAGCCCAGCTGGCTGATGGTGGAGTAGGCGATCACCCGCTTGATGTCCGGGTGGACGAGCGCCATCGTCGCGGCGAAGAACGTGGTGAACCCTCCGACCGCGACGATCGCGAGCTGGTCGGTCGGCGTGAATCCGATGAAGACGGACGTGATCGCGAGGAGGTAGACGCCCGCCGCGACCATCGTCGCGGCGTGGATGAGGGCCGAGACCGTGGTCGGGCCCTCCATCGCGTCGGGTAGCCAGACGTGGAGCGGGAACTGCGCGCTCTTCCCCGCCGCGCCACCGAGGATCAGGAGCCCCGCGATCGTGAGCGTGGTCGAGTTCGCCCCGGTCGTGCCGGCCAGGAACGGGGCATTGCCGTGAACGAAGACGAACCCGCTTGCCGCCCAGCCGCCGGTCCCCGCCGGGCCGGCGGTCGCGTACGTCGAGAAGTAGAGGAAGATCCCGAGGAGGAACAGAATGTCCCCGACGCGCGTGACGAGGAACGCCTCCTTGGCAGCGCTCGCCGCGCTCGGCTTCTCGTAGTAGAACCCGATGAGGAAGTAGGAGCAGACGCCGACCAGCTCCCAGAACAGGAAGAACTCCAAGAGGTTGTTCGCGAGGACGAGCCCCGTCATCGACGCGAGGAAGAGCGAGAGCTCGGCGTAGTAGCGGGGGAGGCCGTGGTCGTGGTGCATGTACCCGATCGAGTACAGCATCACGAGGAATCCGACGACCGTCACGACGATGAGCATCAGCGCCGAGAGCGGGTCGACGAGCGTTCCCATCACGAGCGAGAATCCGTTCGGGAACACTCCCGGCGCCGGCGGGAGGTGGAACCAGGTGAACTGTACGTTCGTGTACGTTCCCGGGTTCAGGGACTCCTCGACCCCGATCAGGACGCCGAGGACCATCGCCGCGCCGGAAAGGCCGACCGCGATCCACCCGCCCCACTCGAACGCTTTGAGGCGCGGGCCGGCGAGACCCACGATGACGAACGAGAGGACCGACAGGAGCGGGACGACGAACGCCCAGTCGAAGAGCCCGTCCGCCGCGACCGTGACCTACCCCCTCCCTACAGTTTGAGGTCAGTCGCCCGGGCGACGTTGATCGTTCCCTTGAGTCGGTTCAACGCGAGCACGATCGCGAGCCCGACCGCCACCTCGGTGGCGGCGAAGCCGACCAGGACCACCGCGATCGACTGGCCGTTGAGACCGCTCGTCCCGGGGGCGAACGCGGCGAAGTAGACGAAGTTCAAGATCGCCGCGTTCATCGCGACCTCGATCGAGATGAGGAGCAGGATGAAGTTCCGACGCGTCAAGATGCCGAACAGCCCGATCCCGAACAGCGCGGCGGACAGCGCGACGAAGCCGGTGATCGAGAGGTCGGTCACTCGCGCCCCTCCCGGACGAGGTAGATCGCTCCCGCCACCCCCGCGAGCATGATGAGCCCCAGGAGCAAGAGCCACGGACCGTTCGGCCCGAACAGGTTCACGCTCAGCGCCTGAGGCGGGTACGACTGGATCGAGGTCTCCGACTGCGGGAGCTCGCCGAGCGCGGAGACGAGGAAGATGAAGGTGACGAGCGCGAGCGCGACGGGGATCGGCCCCAGGCCGGTCGCCGCCTCGCGCGAGAAGATCCGCTTCCGGGTCGTCATGACACCGAAGAGGAGGAGGATCGTGACGGCCCCGGCGTACACCCCGAGCTGGAGGACGCCCAGGAACGGCGCGTCGAGCAGGAAGTAGATCGCGGAGAGGTCGACGAAGAAGATCGCGATCCAGAGGATCGTGTGCACCAGCTCCCGGACCAGGAGGGCGAGCGCTGCGGTGGCGACGGCGATGATCGCCAGGGCGAGGAACGCCAGTTCCTCGAGGCTCACTTGCGCGTCCCCCAGAACAGGCACTCTTTGGGACAGACGCTGATGCAGGTGCCGCACCGGACGCAGTCGGAGTCGTTGATGACCGGCTCCTTCCAGATCCGCTTCGGGGGCTTCTCGCCCGGTTTCGGCTCGACCTTCGGGATGTCGAGCATCGTGATGCACTGCGTGGGGCAGTCGCGCGAGCAGGCGTTGCAGCCGATGCAGATCGGCGGGTCGAGGAGGATCGCGTCCTCGTTCTCCGGGCGCTCGACCCGGATCGGGTTCATCGGGAGCTTGGTGCGGAAGACGTCGTACAGCTTCTCGGGCGAGTAGACCATCTCCGAGCGCCGCGAGGTCGACAGCTCGTAGCGCGTGGTCATCGTGAGGCACCCCTCGGGGCACGCGTCCGAACAGAACCCGCAGTAGCTGCACTTGCCGTAGTCGATCTCGGGGCACTTCTTCGGGTGCTTCGGGTCACCGCCCGGGACGTTCACCATCTCGATGCAAAGGTCCGGGCAGGAGAATGCGCAGAGATTGCAGCTGATGCACGTCGCGATGTTGAGCGCGTGGACGCCGCGGTAGTTGTCCCAGACGTGGCCGACCCCGATGGGTTTCCCCGACTCGACGGCGACGCGGTCGCGGAACTTCGGGTCCTCGAGCCGCTCGAACGGATAAACGATCGTGGAGGGGCGCACGAGGCTCTTCGCGAACTGCCGGGCCGCGGTCGCCATCGGGCGCGCGACGAAGAGAATGGGATTCTCGTTCGGTTTCTCCTTGGCCGTGATCGCGTCGGACAAGCGGACCTCCTACGACCCCACTCCGGGGACGCATCCCAGAAACCGCACGCACTTCACCGTGACGAGGACGGCGGCGAGGAAGATCGACAGGAGGCTCAGCGGGATCATCCGATTCCAGCCGACCCGGAGGAGCTGGTCGGTCCGCACGCGGGGGAGGGAGGCCCGGACCCAGACGAAGAGCCCGAAGACGAGGTACGTCTTCACCATGAACCAGAAGATCCCGGCGAGCGGGAACGACGTGGCCGCGCTCGGGACCCAGGAGGGCATCGTCCATCCGCCCAGGAAGAGGAGCACGACCAGGATGCTGCCGACCAGGGCGCGGAGGTAATCGGCGAGCATGAAGAACGCGAAGAGCATCCCGCCGTACTCGGTGTTCCACCCCTCGACCAACTCCGCCTCGGCCTCGGGGAGGTCGAACGGGATCCGCTCCATCTCGGCGAGCATCCCCGCGACGAAGACGATGAGCGCGACGACGAGCGGGCCCCAGAACCAGTAGTTCTGCTGCTCGTAGACGATCGTCGTGAGGTCGAAACTCCCGGAGAGGACCACGACCGCGACGACCGCGAGCAGGATCGGCACCTCGTAGGCGATCATCTGGGCCGCCGAGCGCATCCCGCCCATGAGGCTGTACTTGTTGTTGCTCGACCAGGCGCTGACGAAGATGAACAGCGGGGCGAAGGAGAAGATCGCGAGCGCGAGCAGGAGCGTCAGCGGGAGCGCGCCCGAGTTCCAGCCCGAGGAGATCGGGAGGATCCCGAAGAGGATCAGCGACGTGACCATGTACGCCGTCGGCCCCGAGTAGAAGCCGAGGCTGTCCGCCTCCCGGGGCTGGAAGGTGTGCTTGCGGAACAGCTTGAGCCCGTCCGCGAAGTTCTGCAGGAGGCCGGCGAAGCCGACGTGCATCGCCCCCCGTCGGTCCATGAACCGGCCGAGCAGCTTGCGCTCCCACCAGATCAGGAGGATCGTGTTGAGCATGCTTGCGGCGAGCAGGATCCCCGCGAAGACCAGGAGCGCGAGCCCGGTGACGAGATCGACGTTCGTGATCGCGCCGCGCGGTCCGGGCGGGAACAGCGAGCCGATGGCGCCGAGGAGCGCGCTCGACAGGTCGTACGACACCGAGTACAGGGTCGCGCCGGACATCGGCCTAGCGGTCGACCTCCCCGACGCAGACGTCGACGCTCCCCATGATCGGCGGGATGTCGGCGACGTGGTAGCCGACGAGGTACTGCCGCGCCGCGCTGATGTTGCCGAAGACCGGCGAGCGGAACTTGACGCGGTACGGGTGCTGCCCGCCGTCGTTCACGACGTAGGCGAGCGCCTCGCCGTGCGGTTCCTCGACCGCGGCGAATCCGACCCCCTTCGGGTAGCTGCGCTTGAGCAAGTAGCCCTCGTTGCCGATCGGGGCGTACGGTGCGCCGAGCCATCGGGGGACGCGCTCGGCCATGACGGGGCCGGGGTGCCGGTCGAGCCAGTCGAGCACCTGACGCAGGATCCGGTTGGACTGACGCAGCTCCTCCATCCGGACGAGGTAGCGGGCGGTGACGTCCGCCGCGTCCGCGACGGCGACCTCGAAGTCGAGCTGCCCGTAGACCGAGTACGGGCGATCCTTGCGCAGGTCGCGCCGGCTCCCGGCGGCCCGGAGCATCGGGCCCGTGACGCCGTGGGCGACGCAGTCGTTCGCCTTGAGGACCCCGAGGTCGTCGCATCGCTCGCGGAAGATCGTCGAACCGAGGCAGAGCTGGTCGTACTCCCGGTAGCGGTCGTCGAGCCAGTCGAGGACCTTGCGCGCGCGGTCGGTGAACCCCGGCGGCAGGTCGTTGCGGACGCCGCCGACCCGCATGTACTCGTAGGTGAGGCGGGCGCCCGTGTAGCTCTGGAACAGGTCGAGGACGAGGTCGCGGTCCCGCATGCCGTAGAGGAACGGGCTCATGAGACCCAGGTCCTGGACGAACGCGGCGTACCACATCAGGTGCGAGCCGATCCGCTGGAACTCGTCGCACAGCACGCGCAGGTACTCGGCGCGCTCGGGCGGGCGCACGTGGAGCGAGCGCTCGGCGGCCTGGATGTAGAGGTGCTCCCAGGCGAACCCGGCGACGTAGCAGCACCGGTCCATCAGGGTGATGACCTCGTTGAAGTGCCGGTCCTCGCTGATCTTCTCGATCCCCCGGTGGAGGTAGCCCATCTCGGGGTCGACGTCGAGGACCATCTCGCCGTCGATCTTCACCCGCAGGTTCCACAGCCCGTGGGTCATGGGGTGCTGGGGCCCCATGTTGATCCACATCTCAGACACGGCGGCTCTTCACCTCCAGCTCCTCGGGCTCGTGCAGCTTGAACGAGCGCAAGAGCGGGTGGAACGCGTAGCCGTCGGGCATCAGCAGGTGCCGCAGGTCCGGGTGGTGATCGAACGTGATGTCGACGAGCTCCCAGGCCTCGCGCTCGTGCCAGTTCGCGCTCGGCCAGATCCCGCTCGCGGTCTCGATGTGGGCGGAGTCGGCGGGCAGATCCGCCGAGAGGATCGCGTACTGCTTGGCCGAGTCCGACCAGACGACGTAGAACACCTCGCGATGGTCGACCCAGTCGACCCCGCCAACGGTGGACAGGTGCGAGAAGCCGAGCTCGTCGCGCACGGCGCGGAACAGATCGAGCGCCGCCTCGCGGCGGAACCGCACCCGGCCCGCGGTCCCCTCGAACGCGTCCACGCCGAGCAGGCGGTCGCCCAGCTTCGGTGCGAGCGCCCGCGCGAGGTCGTCCGGTTCCACCGTCCCCTCCTCGCTCGCCCGGCGACGAGGCCGCCTACTCCCCGCGCTCCCGGATCAGCCGCTCGAGCTCGAGGATCCCGTCGAGCATCGCCTCGGGCCGCGGCGGGCAGCCGGCGATGTAGACGTCGACGGGCACCAGCTTGTCGACGCCGGGGACGACCGAGTACGCGGTGCGGAACGGTCCGCCGCCGGTGGCGCAGTTGCCCATCGCGATCACCCACTTCGGCTCGGGCATCTGCTCGTACAGCGTGATCAGCTTGTGCGCGACCTTCCAGGTCACGGTGCCGTTGACGATCATGAGGTCGCACTGGCGCGGCGAGGAGCGCGGGACGACCCCGAAGCGCTCGGCGTCCCAGCGCGCCCCGAAGCCCGCCGCGAATTCGATCGCGCAGCAGGCGAGCCCCCAGTGGAGGGGAAACAGGGAGTTGCGTCCCGCCCAGTTGAACACCGGGCGGATCACCTTGCCCTCGCCCTGCTCCTTCAGGAGCGCGGCGAGCGTCTCCTTCGCCGCCGGGATGAACTCCTTGGCGCGGAGGGTCTCGATCTCGAACAGCGGCACGGCGGCGGGACCGGCCATCGGCAGCTCGCCCTCGAGGCGGTAGCCGTCGGGCGCGGCCTTCGCGGGGGCCAGATTCGCGGGCGGGCTGGTCACACGACCCACCTCTTCTCGCCGCTGAGCGCGTAGTAGATGCCGGTGATCGCGAGCGCGGTGAACGCGACGGCGATGAAGATCGGGAACCAGGCGGAGTTCGCGCCCCGGAACGTCAGACCCCACAGCGCCAGGATGAAGCCGAGGACGTCGACCGCCACGAAGACGATCGCGAAGGTGTAGTGCTGCGTCGGGAAGTCGATCTGCGCTTCTCCCTCGGCTTCCTCGCCGCACTCGTAGGTCGTCCGCTGCAGGTACGAGCGTCGACGCTTCGCGCCGAGCACCCGGTTCGCGACGATCGAGCCCACGCCGAAGACGCTGGCGAGCGCCGCGAACACGAGGAACGTCGTGATGCCCGCCTCCATCGCGCCCTCCTCCCGCTCGCCGTTCTCGCCGGAAGGACCCCTGCCGTTTATTTAACGGGCACCGGCGAGGCGAGGCGCGCGAGGAGCGCGCCGCGTTCCGCGAGGGGTTAAGCGAGGCTCCGGTTGCTAGCGCGGTCGTGCAGTCCTCGGCGTTCCGGGCGCGGATCCGGCTGCTCGGTCGGTACTGCGAGCTCGTCCCGCTCGCGCGCGCCCACCGCGAGGGACTGCACGCCGCGGCCGCGGACCCCGACGCGTTCCCGTTCCTGAGGATGCCACCGGGACCGGGGCTCGCCGAGATCGACCGGATGATCGACTACCAGCTCCGACAGCGGCGGCGCGGGGAGGACCTGCCGTTCACGACCCGGCTCGCCGAGAGCCATCGGATCGTCGGCATGACGCGATTTCTGCGGATCGATCGGGACAGCGAGTCGGTCGAGATCGGCGGTACCTGGCTCGACCCGGCGCTGCGCCGCACGCCGATCAACACCGAGACGAAGTACCTATTGCTCCGACACGCCTTCGAGTCCGAAGGGGCCCACCGGGTCCAGTTCCAGACCGACCTGCGGAACGAGACGAGCCAGCGCGCGATCGAGCGGATCGGGGCCCGGCGGGAGGGGGTGCTGCGCGAGGACGTGCTCCTCTACGACGGCTACCGCCGTTCGTCCGTGTACTATAGCGTGCTCGCGGAGGAATGGTCGTCGCGGAAGGGCCACCTGGAGGCGATGCTCGCCCGACCGTGGCCTCCTCCGGCTACGGAGGGGGGAAGCGGGGCGGCCGCTTCTCCGTGAACGCGCGGATCCCCTCGGGGAGCTCCGGGCCGGCCGCGGCGTGGACCGCGGCCCGCCGTTCCAGCATCATCTGGGACTCGAGGCTTCCGCCGAACGACGCGACGATCAGCCGCTTGGTGGCGCCGTAGGCCCCGGTCGGCCCCTCGGCGAGCTCGCGCACGCGTGCCTCGGCACGCGCCGGCAGCTCGGCGTCGGCGACGACCTCGTGGACCAGACCGAGGTCCCGAGCGCGCGCGGAGGTCAGTCGAGCGTGGGTGAACAACAGCTCCTGCGCCAGCCCGACGCCGAGGAAATGCGGCAGGAAGTAGGTCAGTCCCCCGTCGGGCACCGCGCCCAGGGCGGGGAACGCCGGGACGAGGGTCGCGGACTCGGCGGCGATCCTCCAGTCACAGGCGAGCGCGAGCGAGAGTCCCCCACCTGCCGCGACGCCGGGGAGGGCGGCGAGCACGGGCTTGGGCATGCCGACGAGCTCGCGGATCGCGCCCTCCATCTCGCCGGTGAGGGCGTGGAAGAGCGCCGCGAGCTCTCCGCGCGCGAGGTACTCGTCCATCACTGCGACGTCCCCGCCCGCGCAGAACGCCGCGCCCGCGCCGGTGAGCAGGACGGCCCGGACCGATGCGTCGGTGGCAATCGACTCGAGCACCGTCCTTAGCTCGCGCATCGCGGCGACGTCGAGGGCATTGCGCCGCTCCGGCCGGTCGATCGTGACCGTCTCCACCGCCCCCGAGCGGGCGCGCCGGATCGAGCTCATCGGCGCGCGCAGGCGCCCGGACGAACTTTAGGTTTGGTCGCCGGTCGGGCTCGACCCCGCCTCGCCTCCGGCCTCAGAGGGTATCGCCGGCCCAACCGGTCATCGGGAACCCCCGTCCCGCCTCAGGAGGTCGCGGCGGGCGATGGGTCTCGCGCTAGCTGGGCGACGTCGGCGGGCGCTTGCGCGGATCCGTGCTCGGGGGGGGGCTCGAGGGCGGCGGGGGTCCGGCGGACGGCGGCATCGAGGTGGGGGCGGCGCGGCTCGCGGGGGGCGGAGCGATGTCGTCGGCCTCGGGCAGCTCGGGCACGCCGGCGCCCTTCGCGCCCTTGCCGTAGGAGCTGACCATGGAGGTCGACTCGTCGGACTCGGCCTTGATCTCGTCCTCGATGCTCTTGATCTCGGTCAGCAGTTCCTCCTGCTTCGGGATCGGGCCGAGGATGTTGTCCATCGTGCCGATGCGGGCCTCGAGCTCGTCGAGCGTGTTCAGGCCCCGGTCCGGTACCTGGCGGCTCGTGCCAAGGTACTCGGAGGCGCCCTCCATCAACCGCGAGAACTCGAACGGGAACAGGATCTTGGTCGCCTGGCCGTCGCCGACCTTGGTCACCGTGTCGAGCGAAAGGACGGTCAGCGCCTTCGCGTCGAGGGTCCCGGCCCCGAGCGCGAGGATGCGCAGGCGCTGGGACTCGCCCTGGGCCTCGAGGATCGTCGCGACCCGGGCGCCTTCGGCCTCAAGGATCTGGGACTGACGGACGCCTTCCGCCTGGAGGATGCGCGAGCGCTTCTGCCCCTCGGCGACCAGGATGGCGCTGCGCTTCTCGCCGTCGGCTCTGAGCACCGCGGCGCGCCGCTGGCGCTCGGCCGCGGTTTGCTCCTCCATCGCGGACTTGACCGGGCCGACCGGGTCGACTTCCTTGATCTCGACCGCATCGACGCGCACGCCCCACTTGTCGGTGGACTCGTCGAGGATGTCCCGGAGGCGGGTGTTGATCCGCTCGCGGTTGTACAGGACCTCGTCGAGCTCCATGTCGCCGATGATCGAGCGCAGGGTCGTCTGGGCGAGCGCGACGGTCGCGACGTGGTAGTTCTGGACCTGGAAGATCGCCTTCGGCGCGTCGACGACCTTGATGTAGATGATCGCGTCGACGTTCGTCGGCGAGTTGTCCTTCGTGATCACTTCCTGGCGCGGGACCTCGAGCACCTGCGTCCGCAGGTCGATCTTCAGGACCTGCGCGAGCGGGCTGACGAGATTGAAGCCCGGGTTGATGATGCGCTTGTACGAGCCGAGCAGGGTGACGATCCCCTGCTGGTACGGCTGGATCGTGTAGATCATCCGCGTGAGGATCACGAGGATGACGATGAACGCGAGAACGACCCCGATGATGATGCCCGTGTAATCCATGCTGTGGCTCCTATCCGGGCGGCGGCGATGCGATCGGCTGCACCGTCACCGAGACCCCCTCTCCGTGGATCACCCGCACGCGCGTACCGACGGGGATCATCTCGTCCGCCTTCGCCGACCAGACCTCGCTCTTGACCTTTACCTTGCCGCGCAGCGTGTTCGGGATGACCGGGGCGATCACGATCCCCTCCTCCCCCACGAGCCCCCCGCTCGTGGTGCTCATCGGACGATGCACGGGCGCGACCCAGCGGTAGTACGGAATCTCGACGAGCGCCCCAAGGATCGCCGCCACGATCACGATGACCGGTCCGATGTAGCTGTCGAGGAGGATGTCCGGCAGGAACAGGTAGAGGAAACCGGCCACCAGCAGGATCGAGCCGGGGATGATCAGTAGCGCGCCAGGGTGGATCAGCTCGAAGGCGAACAGCGCGATCCCGGCCACCACGAGGGTGATGCCGATCGCATCGTTGACGACGACCATGCTCGGGCCCTCCGCAGAGAGCGGATGCCGAGATAAGGTCCCCCCCGAGCGCCCGGGCCGCGGGCGGGCGCTACCGGATGTACGTCTGGGTGCTGGCGAGGTCGAACCGCGGCACGACCTTCAACCGGCGCCCGTCCCCGCCCGGCGCGTACGCCAGGAACGGGTAGAGCCGCCAGAGGTCGCCCTCGGCCATGCGGGTGGCCACGTGGTCCGGCCCGAACGCCTGCCGCGTGACGTACGCCGTCACCTTTCGGACCGCGTCCTCGTCCAGGTAGCCGAGCGCGTGCAGGTACTCGTGGGCGAGGATGACGTAGACGAAGCTGTTGAGCTCGAGCGGTCCCGATGCGTTGGCGCGCATCGTCTGGACGAGCCCCTCGTTGACGACGATCAGGTTGCCCGTGAGCTGCCAGTACGCCCCGACGCTCGGCGGCAGGTTGGACAGTCCCAGGCCGAGACCGGGCCGCTCGATGCCGAGCACCCGGTGCACGGCCTCCCGGACGACGCGGAAGACCGCGTCGTAGCTGGCCTCCTGCTCCAGGACGCGGCCGAAGGCGGCCGGCTCGCGCGCCCGCGCGACGTGGGTCGTCGGAGAGCGGATAGGAGAGGGAGGAGTTGGGGTCAGGCCGAAGAGCGTCATGCCACCGTATCGACGCTTCCCAGGCGGATATAGTCACGCTGACGCACAGGCAACCGCAGGGGCCTCGCACGGCGCCCGGGGTCGGAGCGGGGGTGTGCGGCCCGGGGCCGAGAGCCTATGAGACGCCCCGGTCTCGTTCGAGGCGATGCCCCGGGCCCACGACCTGGTCTTTCCCCGACGCCGCGAGCGCACGGAGGATCGCCGCAAGGAAGCGACCCAGCGCAAGCTCCTCGACGAGTTCTTCGACCACGCGACGCTCCTCGCCGTCTCGCGTCTGGTCAACCAGGGGCAGTTCGGTTCGATCGACTTCCCCATCTCGACCGGCAAGGAGGGCGGGGTCTTCCGCGCGACGCGCGGCGGGGAGTTCCGGGCGGTCAAGATCTACCGCATCGGCAACACGACCTTCCGCCACCTCCCGGCCTACGCGCTCCAGGAGCTGCGGGAGACGACGAGCGTCCGCAACTTCGCGGGCCTGATCGCCGGCTGGACGCGACGCGAGCACACGATCCTCGGGCGTCTCGCCGACGTCGGGGTGCGGTCCCCCCGACCGTTCGGCCACCTGCGCAACGTCCTCGTCATGGAGTTCATCGGCGACGAGCGGGGCGCGGCGCCGCGCCTCATCGACGCCGTCGTCGAGGACCCGGCGGCGCTCTACGCGGACCTCGTGGCCCAGGTGCGCGCGATGCTCGTCGGCGCCCGACTCGTCCACGGCGACCTCTCGCCGTACAACACCCTGTACTGGAACGAGCACCCCGTGCTCATCGACGTGGCGCAGGCCGTGCGGGCCGAGCACCCGCAGGCTCGCGAGCTGCTCGAACGCGATCTCGGCAACTACGCGAGGTTCCTCGGCCGCCTCGGCCACCCGGTGGAGCCCGAAGAGTTCCTGCGGGCCGTCGGGGGGCTCGAGCTCGCGGGCGCCGATCCCGAGGCGGCCTGATGCCGGTCCTCTATGCCCGGATCCCCGAGGACCGGGTGGCGGTCCTGATCGGCGCCGGCGGCCGCACGAAGCGGGAGATCGCGGCGCAGACCGGCACGACGGTCGACGTCGACGCGGAGGAGGGCGAGGTGCGCATCAGCGGGCCGGACGACGACCCGACCGGTGCCCTGAAGGCCCGGGACATCGCGATCGCCATCGGTCGGGGCTTCTCGCCCCCGCGCGCCCTGCGGCTGCTGCGGGACAACGCCTACCTCGGGATTCTCGACATCAAGGTCACCACGGGGCGCCACGAGAAGTCCGCGCTCCGACGGATCCGGGCCCGCGTGATCGGGACCCGGGGGCGGGCGCGCGCCCGGCTCGAGGAGCTCAGCGGCTGCTCGGTGAGCGTCTACGGTTCGACAGTCGCGCTGATCGGCGACGAGGACCAGCTCGAGCGCGCTACGCGCGCCGTCGAGCTGCTCCTCAAGGGCAGCGAGCACTCGACGGTCTTCCACCTCCTCGCCCGCCTCCGGCGCGAGGCCGCCATCGACGAGCTCGGCGGCCGGGCCGCCGACCGCGCGACGGAGTAGGCGGCGTGGCGAAGACCCTCCCGCTCGATGCGTCGGCCCTAGACTGGGCGCGCGCGGTGTTCGCGGACTACTACGGGCGGGCTCGCGTGCCGCCGCCCGACCGGCTCACCCGTCGTGAGTTCGCGGCGTTCCCGTTCGCCGCCGAGACCCTCATGCGCCGTCACGCGACCCTGCGGACGCCCGAAGAGCTGGGCGCGTTCCTCGCCCGCGAGGTCCCGCGGCACGTCTACTACTCCTCGGCGTACTACCGTCGCCCGGCCGAGCCGACGATGGCCGCCAAGGAGTGGCTGGGCGCCGACCTGATCTTCGACCTCGATTCCGACCACCTCAAGGGCGCCGAGCGGCTCGACTACGCCGGGCAGCTCGAGCTGGTCAAGCACCGGCTCGCGGCGCTCTTCGACGACTTCCTCGTTCGCGACTTCGGCGTCGACCCGGGCGCGACGTCGCTCGTGTTCTCGGGCGGCCGCGGTTACCACGTGCACGTGCGGGACGAGCGGTTCCTGCCGCTCTCGAGCCCGGAGCGCCGGGAGCTCGTCGACTATGTCCTGGGCACGGGCGTCGAGCCGATGCGCGCCGTCACGAGCGAGCCCGCGGGCCCCGCCGAGCCCGACGGCGCCGCACCGGAGGGCGGGCCGCCGTCGCGCCGGCGGCGGGCCGCGAGCCGACACCTGGTGCCACCGGACGCCCCCGGCTGGTCCGGCCGGACCACGCGGGCCGTGCTCGAGGTCCTGTCGCGCTGGGACGGGGCGGGCGCGGAGGTCGCCGAGCGCGAGATGATCGAGGATGGCGTCCCTCCGAGGGCGGCGAAGAAGTGGGCGAAGCTCCTGGTGACGGACGGCGGCGGTCGCAAGATCCGCCGGACCCTCTCGCTCGACGTCTTCCCGAAAGAGGTGCCCGAGGAGCTGCTCGGCGCGGTCGTCCGCCGGGCCACGATCGAGGTCCAGGGCGAGACCGACGCACCGGTGACGACGGACATCCACCGCCTGATCCGGCTGCCGGGTTCGCTGCACGGGGGCACGGGCTTCCGCGTCGTGCCGCTCGAGCGGGACGCGCTGGAGGAGTTCGACCCCTTCCGCGACGCGCTCCTCGCCGCCCCCGACGAGGGGCGGACGCCGATCACGTTCACGGAGGCGGTCCGCTACCCGTTCGCGGGCGGGCTGCGCGGCGAACCGGGCTCGACCGACGAGCTGCCTACGCCGGTGGCGCTGTTTCTGGTGCTGCGGCAGGAAGCGACGCTTCGCTCTTGACGGGGACGACGAGCCGCCCGATCCGCTCGATCGCCGCCTCGATCTTGTCGCCCGACTGGAGCTTGCGGCTCGGGCTGCCGAACTCGAAGCCCGGGACGCCGCCGAGGCTCCCGAGCGAGAGAACGTCGCCCGGCTCGAGCGTGATCCCGGTCGAGAGGTGCGCGAGGATCTCCGGCAGACGGAAGAGGTAGTCGTTCGTGTCGCCCTGCTGGCGCACGGTCCCGTTGACCTTCAGCTCCATCCGCAGCGGGTAGACGTCCCCGACCTCCTCCTTCGGCACGACCCACGGCCCGACCGCCATCGTCGAGTCGAAGCCCTTGCCCATCACCCAGTCGACCGGCCCCTCCGCGGGGTACTGAAGGTCCCGGTAGCCCATGTCGACGGCGACCGTGTAACCGGCGACGTGCTCCATCGCCTGGGCCGGCGCGATGTGCTTACCGCGCTTGCCGATCACCGCGCCGAGCTCCACCTCCGCGTCCGGGAACGCGCCGGCGCTATTGAGCACGAGCGACTCGCTCGGCCCCACGAGGCTGTTGAAGAACCGGGTGAAGACGTACGGCTGCTTCGGCGCTTCCTTCTGCTGCTCGGCGAGGTGCGAGCGGGAATTCGACGCGAGGCAGTAGATCTTCGTGCCCCGGACGATCGGCGCGAGCAGCTTGACCCCCTCCTCGGCCTTGAACAGGTAGCGGGCTCCGGTGGCGGCGCGCGGGGTCCAGCCCATCTTGCGACGCCGGTCGATGTATTCCAGGATCTTCTTGGTCACCTCGACGGAGTCGGCGCCGCCCTGGAAGAACTGCTGCATGTCGCGAAAGCGGCTGGGGTCGGCGCCCTTCACGGGATTCACGCCGTAGTAGTCCCGGCAGGCCGTGTCGAGGTCGATGAACTCGTTCGCGTCGGTGATCATGCCGAAGTGGAACTGGTCGGAGAGGGTGAAGTGGACGAGCTTCACGGGCCGGCCTCCCGCCGGGGAGGCACGACGGCGGATAACGAGTGCTCACCGCCGTCCCGCGCCCGGCCTAGTCCGGGTCGGGCGGGCGCGGCCGGTATGTCGCGACGAACCCTTCGCCCAGTCGCTCGACGCCCTCGAGCCGCAGGCGGACGGCGCCGGCCTCGTCGGCGGTCTCGCGCCCGGTCGCGACGGGGGGCGCGGTCCGGCCGCCGATGACGACCGGTGCGTGGTAGACCGTGATCCGATCGAACAGCCCCGCCCGCAGCACGCTCGCGATCACCTCCGCTCCGCCTTCGATCAAGAGCCGGCGCACGCCCCGCTCCGCGAGCCGCGCGAACAGGAGCGGGAGGTCGACCCGCTCGCGGCCGGCGACGATCACCTCGACCGCGGGCGGGAAGGCCCGCGCACTGCGCTCGCTCACCGCGACGATCGTTCGCAGCGACCCGTCGAGGACCTTCGCGCGCTCGGGGGTGCGGCCGAGCGAGTCGACGACCACCCGGGCGGGCGGGGTGCCGGCGGCGCGCTGGAGCAGCTCCCAGTGGACCCGCAGGGATGGGTCGTCGAGCAGCACCGTGCCGACGCCCACCAGGATCGCGTCGGACTGGGCGCGGATCTCCTGCACGCGAGCGAGATCGGCGGCGTCCGACAGGCGTGCACGACGTCCCCCGGCATAGGCGAGCCGCCCGTCCGCCGAGCACGCGAAGTTCACCCAGACGGTCGGGCGCGCGGGGGGGCCGTCGAGCTCCACGATCGGGCTCACGGGCTCGGACGCAGCCGCACGAGCGCGGCCTCGACCTCGGACGTCGCCTCGCCGGCCGAACGCAGGTCCTCGAGGTTGATCGCGACGTTCGCGACCGCGCCCTCGACCGCGGCACGCAGGAGCGCGAGCGCGGTCGTCACGTCGCTCGATAGCGCCCGCTTCGTCCGGGACTGGACCCCTTCGAGGTCGACCCGGAGCTCCTCGGCGAGGCGGGCGGTCTCGAGCGGAACCGCGACCGCCCCACGGAGGGCGTCGCGGTAGGCGGTCTCCGCGCCGGCCGTGCCGCCGGCGTCCTTGCGCGTCCGTCGGGCGGCACGGACGGCCTCGTACGACCGGGCGTCCTCCTCGACGAGCCCGAGCAGGCGGCGGCGGCCCCCGGTGAGCCGCTCGCGCGTCCGGACGAGCTCCTCGGCCGGTGCCTTCGGGTCGATCGAGTAGGCGAGCACCATCTCGCCGAGCGCGGCCCCGAGCGCTCCGGCGGCCGCGCTCGCGCTCCCGCCCCCGGGCGTCGGCGTCCGCGCCGCGAGGCGGTCGGTGAACGCCGCGAGGCTCTCGTCGGTCATCGCCGGGGTGGAGCGGACCTTGCGCTCGAGGACGTTGGCCCGGTCGAAGGCGCGGAGTTGGAGATAGGACTGCGCGGCGTCGAACAGCGCGTCCTCCGGCACGAGCCCGACGATCTCGGACTCCTCGACGCCGACCCCCGAGGACTCCGCGGCCCGGCGGACCGCCTCGAAGGCGACATGCACGGGGGTCACGCGGTAGTCGGTGAGGTTCATCGACACCTGCGCGCGCTGCCGCTCGGGGATCTCGAAGCCGAGCGCCTTGACCTCGGGGAGACCGCCGTCCCGGGCCCGCACGGTGCGCGCGATCCGCTTCGCCACGCCGACGTCGCCGGTCGTCAGGTAGACGTTGTAGGCGATGAGGACCGGGCGGGCGCCGATCGCGACCGCGCCCGCGGTCGGATGCACGCGGGCGGGCCCGAAGTCCGGCGCGCGCGCCGGATCGGTCGCGATCGTCTCGCGGATCCCCTCGAACTGGCCCTCGCGCACCTTCGCGAGGTCGGCCCGCTCGGGCCGGCGCGCGGCCGCCGCGTACAGGTAGACCGGGATCCCGAGCTCGCTCGCGACCCGCTCGCCGAGGCGCTCGGCCAGGCCGACCGCCTCCGCCATCGATGCGCCCCCGAGCGGCACGAACGGGACGACGTCCGTGGCGCCCATGCGCGGATGCTCGCCGCGGTGCTGCGTCAGATCGATCGTCGCGGTCGCCACGCGCATCATGCGGAGCACGGCGTCGACGAGCGCGTCGCCCTCGCCCACGAGCGTGATCACGCTGCGGTGGTGGGCGGGATCGCTCTCCACGTCGAGCACGGCGACCCCGGGCACCTCGCGTGCGGCGTCGGCGATGCGCGCCACCTTCGCCGGGTCGCGACCCTCCGAGAAGTTCGGCACGCACTCGAACCGGCTCATTCCGGCGCGCCCCCGTAGGTCTCGAGCAGCGTCTGGTGCCCGCGCGCCTCCGTGGGGCTCGACGACGGCCGGGGGCGGCGTCGGGCGCGCGCGATGGCGGCGCGCACCCGGGCCTCGGAGAAGGCGTGCTGGCCGACCAGCAGGCGCACCACCGCCTCCTCGTTCACCGGACCGAAGGCCGGCGGGCCGACCGACGTCGCGCTGGGGTGGCGAAAGATCTCCGCGACGTCGTCGGCTTCCTTCGGATCCAGGCCGACCTTCTCCATCGTCGCCGCGAAGCCGAGGTGCTCTTGCACGATCTTGAGCGCCTTCTTGGGACCATAGCCCGGCGCGCCCTCGTTGAAATCGGTGCCGATGATCACGCCGAGACGGATCAGCTCCTCGCCGTCGATGCCGAGCTGCGCCAGCAGCGCGTCACGGTCGATCAGCTGCGCGCCCTGCGTCGCGCCGGTGCGTCCTCGGGCCGCGAGCCCCCGCACCAGGCGCGGGGCCCCGAACAGCAGCGTGTCGTAGTCCTCCGAGGCGCTGGCCCAGACGGCACCGGCCGCCGCCATCGCGGCCGCCTGGGCCTCGCCCTCGCCGGGCGCGGGGACCGTGGGCACCCCGAGGGCGGCCAGCAGCTCGTCGAGCTCATCGACCATCGACCGGGTCAATCGGGAGGTCTGGGCCGCCTTGCGGCGCGCGGTTTCGAGGTCACCGGCCGCGAGGGCCTCCTGGTACTCACCTTCGGCCTTCTCCTTCGCCGCGATGCGCTGGCGGATCGTCCCGGCCTTGCGCTCGGGCGGGCGGCCGTCGAAGACCCAGACCGGCAGCACGCCCTCCTGGAGGAGGGAGGTCGTGCGGTAGAAGACGCCCATGAGATGGCTGGTCACTCGGCCATCGGGGTCGCAGAACAGCTGGCCGTCCCGCTGGCGGATCGTCGCGAGGAACTGGTAGACCGCATTGTAGCCGTCGACCGCGAGCGTTCGCCCGGAGAGCGCCTCCCACGGGAGCTCCTGGGCGGTGACGAGGTCGCGGAGCGGCAGCCCCACGCCGCGCGTCGAGCGGGCTAGAGTACTTGGGGTTTCGCCGGCGGCGGACGCGCGAGAGGAGCCCTAAAGTACCCTCGGACCGAGTCGGGGCCGGTGACGGCCGCGATGGAGTTCGCCTGGCAGGAGGAGGTCCCGGACGCGGAAAACTTCGGCCCCGGCTCCGTCGTGCTCTCCGCCTTTCCGAGCGCGGGACTCGCGACGATCATCGCGGGTCACTACATGGTCCGCGCGCTCAAGCTGCCGCGGATCGGGAGGTTCGAGTCGCCCGACCTCGCGCCCGTCGCGGTCGTGCAGGGCGGCGAGGTGCACCCGACGGTGCGGGCCTACGGCCGCCGTGACCTCGCGCTGGTCCTCTCCGAGTTCCCGCCGAGCCCCGCGCAGGCGAACGCGATCGCCCGCACGATCCTGGCGACCGCCGCGCGACGTCGCGCGCGGGCGATCATCTGCCTCGAGGGGGTCGTTCCGCATCCGGAAGGAGAGACCGAGGCCGCCGATGCGACCGAGGGCGGCGACGAGACCGGCGCCGAGCAGATCTGGGTGACGTACGCCCGGCGGGATCCGGCGTTCGCCGCTCCGTTCGCGGCGGCCAGGGCCCGGATCCTGGAGGAAGGCGTGATCGGCGGGGTCTCGGGGGCGCTCCTCGTCCAGGGGATCGGTGGCGCGGTGCCGGTCGCGGCGCTCCTGGTGAGCGCACGCATCGCCGAGGGCCTCCCGGACCACCGGGCCGGGGCTGCGCTGATCGAGACGCTCGATCGTCTTCTGCCCGAGCTCCAGATCGACACGCTGCCGCTGCGGGCCCAGGCCGAGCAGATCGAGAAAGCGCTGAGGGCCGTGATCAAGTCGCAGCGGGCGGGCCCGCCCGAGCCCGGCGGCACCGGCCCGGAGAGCGGACCGCCGTCGCCCGAGATGTACGGCTAGCGCCGCCGCGGGCTCATGCGAACGACTCGGTGTACGAGAGCAGGTAGAGCGCGCCGGCGATCATCGCCGCGATCGCCGCGAAGATCGCGAGCGGGTTGGACGAGAACCAGACCACGGTCGCAGCGATCGCGACCACCGGCAGCACGAACAGCGCGAGAACCGTGAACCACCGGCCGTCCATGCGACGGGGGGCGAGGCGGCTCCCGTCTTAAACCTGTGTCCCCCGGCGCGGCGCCCAGGGGCCCCTAGAGTGTCGGCGGAGGTCGGACCTCGGCGTCCACCTCGAACGTCAGCTCGGCTTCCGCCCCTGCGCGCGCCGCGGGCAGGATCGGCGGCAGCCCGGCGGGGAGCGGCGGCGCCGGCGGGACGATCCCGAGCGGCGTGGCCGCCGCGTCCGGCAGCTGGCTCATCGCCACGAGCTCGGCCGCGTGGGCCAGCTGGACCGCCTCGATCATCGCCTCGACCGGCGCGACGAAGGCGGTCTCGATGTGCTCGCGGATCAGATCGGCCCAGTGGCGGGGCACGCCGGCGAACGACCGGCCTCCGGCCCCCCGCGCGAGGCTCTCGTTGTCGAGGATCGTGAGACGGGCCTGGCCGCGCTCGTGGCGGTCGACGAACGACGGGACGAGCTGGAGGCGGCCGATCGCCCGGTCCGCGAGCGCCCGTCGCTCGCCCTCGCAGCGGAACGGCTTGATCACGAACGCGCTGACGACCTCGGCCTGCCGGCACGCGACATCGAGGACGTGCGGGAACGCGCCGCTGCCCGCGCCTCCGCCGAGGCTGCCGACGAGGATCACGAACGTGGCTCCTCGGAACACCCGCTCGAGCGCCGGTTCGGCCGCGCGCGCGAGCAGCCCTCCGACGAACGGCGAGCCGCCCGTGTCGGTCTCGATGCCGGTGTCCGGCCCGAGGTAGATTCGCCGATCGAACTCCTCGAACCGCTGGACCTGGGGATCGCAGTTGATCGCGACGGTCTCGACGTGGCGGACATGCTGGCGGGCGATCTGGGCTGCGACGCGGACCGCGCCGCCGCCGACGGCGACCAGGACGAAGCGGACGTCCTGGCCGAGCCTCAGGTGTTCGGCCCACGACTCCGCCGGGCCGTCGTCCGGTCCGGCGGCCGGATCTCGATCGCTCACTCCGTGCTCGGCCTCGTAGCTTCCCACAACCCACCCCGTTGCTGCATGTCGACCGTGCCGCCCGCCTACCGACCGACGACCCCCTTGCGCTCCAGGTCCTTCGCGCTGTCCTGGAGGGCGCCCGCCTGCGCCCGGCTCTCGACGGCCTCTCGCACGGTGGCCCGGGCGCGCGCCGTCAGCTCCTGGACCTTCAGCTCGGCCTCGCCGCGCCGGACGATCTCGGCGAGGAGGTCCCTCACCGGCCGGCCGTTGGCGACGTGCCGCGCGTAGGTCTCGAAGACGGCGTACTCGTCCGGGCGCAGCCGCACGGGGACCTCGATGTAGCCCTCGGCGTCCACGGGGGGCGACGGTGCGGTCGACAGGGCACGGGAGCGCAGGAACGCGTGCAGCGCCGCCCGCACGAGCTCCGACCGGCTCTCGAACTCGCCGTTCGCGACGAACGAGTCGACCAGTCGAAGCTCCTTGCGGTTGCACCGTAGGGCGATGCGCGCGTCCTCCTCTTCCGTCGGGCCGCGGCCGGGACCCCGTGGGGGTACGCGAGCGCGGTCCGGTGCCTTGTCGAACACAGCCAGGCAAAGGCATGCAGATTGCTGCTACTTAAACAAGTCGATTCCCGGCTGACGGCAAAGTCCCGGTGCATCGTCGAGCCCAATTTTCTGACGTGTCGAACAAATACAGAAGGCCGTCGAACGGAGCGTCGAATCCGGATCACCTCTGTATAACCCGCACGAAACTCGACGCGATCGGCGTGCCTTCGGGTCCTACGGGCGGACCTCGTTGGTCGGACCCACGGCCGCGGCTCCGGCCCGGGCCGGCGGCC
This sequence comes from Thermoplasmata archaeon, assembly GCA_035622275.1. NCBI lineage: Archaea > Methanobacteriati > Thermoplasmatota > Thermoplasmata > Thermoplasmata archaeon. The sequence goes on from DASPVQ010000002.1 coordinate 23,804, forward strand.
CCCGGGCCACGGCGAAGTGGGCGTCGACGTACGCCGCGAGTAGGAGGAAGTACGAGATGAAGAGGAAGGAGGCCAGGTAGTCGATGGGCGCCACGAGGTCGGTGAAACCGAGGTTGCGGCTCGCGGCGAGCGCGACGATCGCGGGCAGGTCCCGGGCCACCGACTGCCCGATGTAGGCCGATACGATGAACGCCCAGACGACGGAGGCGGCGAGCGCGATCTGACTCGGCCGGCGGACGAGGTGGAAGACGAGCTGGCCGTAGGTGAGGAAGGTACCGAAGACGAGCGAGCCGACGCTGGCCCCGAACAGGACGAGCGCCCAGGTTGGCTCTCCGATCGAGGGATAGGCGACCAGGACGCCGACCTCGCCGGCCCCGATGAATCCCCCCAGCAGGCTCAGGACGAAGATCAGGTTCGCCCGTCGCACCCGCTGCCGATGCAGTTCGTTCCACTCGTGGCGCCCGATGAGAAGGAACAGGAGTCCCAGGAACGTGATGACGGTCGGGATCACGAACAACAGGCTGGTCCCGGGAAGGAGAGAACCGCGGGTCAGGAGCGAATACGCCTCTCCACCGCCCTCGATGGCGAAGCCGATCGAGAGCACCGTGAGGCTGATCCGGAGGTTCGTGGTCATGCCCGTTGGCCCCTCGGCGAGACGGCGCCGACCTCCGACACCACCGTGGCCTCGCGCGCCGGAAGGACAGTCCGCCGGCTCCCCGATAAACGCTTGTGCCGACGAGCCCATCCGCTCCGGTCCGGTCGGGACGCGTTCCCGGGTGACGTCAGGGCACGAGGACGGCCGAGCCTCGTATCCGGCCTTCGCGCAAGGCAGCGAGCGCTTCGTTCGCCCGAGCGAGAGGGAAGGCGGTGGTTGTGGTGCGGACGGGGATTTCGGCGGCCAGGCGGAGGAACTCGCGGCCGTCGTCGCGGGTGAGGTTCGCCACCGAGCGCACGACGCGTTCCCCCCACAGGAGGGAGTACGGGAAGCTCGGAATGTCGCTCATGTGGATGCCTGCGCACACGACGCTACCGCCCTTGCGGGTCGCTGCCAGGGCGAGGGGGACGAGCGATCCCACCGGAGCGAACACGATCGCCGCATCGAGAGGCCGGGGAGGCCGCTCATCCGACCCTCCGGCCCACGTGGCCCCCAGCTCTCGGGCGAACTCCTGGCCCGCGAGGTCGCCCGGCCGCGTGAACGCGTACACCTGCTGGCCCCGGTGGATCGCCACCTGGGCCACGAGGTGCGCGGAGCCTCCGAAGCCGTACATTCCGAGGGCGGGTCCCTCGCCGGCGAGACGGAGGGCCCGGTACCCGACGAGGCCCGAACAGAGCAGTGGCGCCACCTCGACCGGCGAGCCGGCCGTCGGCATCCGCAAGACGTAGCGGGCGTCCGCCCGAGCGAAGTCGGCGTAGCCCCCGTCCACGGTGTAGCCGGTGAAGCGAGCTCGATCACACAGGTTCTCGCGCCCGGAGCGGCAGTACTCGCATTCCCCGCAGGTCCACGCGAGCCAGGGTACTCCGATGCGATCCCCCGACCGGTAGTCGGTCACCTGGACCCCCACCTCGCGCACGACCCCGACGATCTCGTGACCCGGGACGAGAGGCAGCCGAGGGTCGGGGAGTTCGCCATCCACGACGTGGAGATCGGTGCGGCAGACGCCACACGCCTCCACTCGGAGGGTCACCTCGTGGGGCCCGGGATCCGACCGAGGACGATCGGTGACCTCGATCAGCCCGTCCTTCGGCCGTACCAGCTCCATCGCGCGCACGTGCACTACCTGACGGTCCGGGAACCGGCCGTTGCGGCCGCCGGTCGACCCCCCGAGCGCTGGCCCCCCTATGACGTTCTTCCGCGGGAGGCGGTGCCCCGTCGGTGCCGCGGAGCGCAGATAGCGGGCGAGCGCTACGAGAAAGGCGGATGGGGCCGGTCGCGGACCGCCGGGATCGCTCGCGTGTCGTACCTCGACAGGGTGCGCGTTTATACGTATTAGTGAGTATTACGTCTCCTGTCGATGTCGAATGCGGCGGGCATCGATTCCGTAGACCTTAACGTTCATATACTAGGTCCCGGCCATAGCGTCCTCCGCGGGTCGAAGACCCAACGGAGGAAACGCCGAATGAACGTGTTTGGACACAGTGAGCGAAGCTGGAGAAAGGCGCGCAAGCGCGGAGTCTCGCCGATCATCGCGACGATCTTACTCGTCGCGATCACGGTCGTGCTGGCCGCCGTGCTGTACGTGCTGATCTCGGGACTGACCAAGGGCCCGGGGACGTCCCCGCTCGGGACGGACTTCGGCTGGGGCCAGCCCAACAACGCGACGGGCACCACGCCGGTCGGATGCGCGGCCACCACGTTGTACTGCTACAGCGTTGAAATCGTAGGGATTGGCGGCGGAATCACCATGTCGTCGCTCACGCTCTCGCTCCGAAACGCTCTCGGTTCCACCGTGGCGTGGCCAGGTGCGACCGCGCCGACGATCAGCCTGATCAGCCCGACTACGGCCGCGGCGGTCGCGACCTACGCGACCGGCACGAGCTCGTGGACGCCGGTAGGCTCGTTCAACGGCCTGCTCGCGAGCGGCATGACGGTGGTCGTCTACCTCTCGACGGGTCCCGCGACGGGAACGCACATCGGTCTGCTCGGCGACTCGATCGTCGCGATCGGTGGCAGCGGCTGGTCGGGAACGGTCATCTCGTCTGCGTTCAGCTAGACGCGACCGTTCGGACCCTCTCGCTCGACTGCGAGAGGGGCGTTCAACCCCTTCCCCTTTCCCTTTTTTCGTCCTTCGCGCTCGGAGTAAGCCACCCTCGGCCGGAGGAGGTCAGATCCTGGGGTCGGACCGACACTTGCGGTGGGCCCCGCGCGACCTGGCCCACGGACGTGAAGCTCGGTAGGTCGATTCGCCGGTCGGAGCGTTGCCAGAACGTCTAAATACGCCCGCCTTCCCTAATTGCCCTCACCAGAGGCTTCTAGATGCTCCCCGGAGAACCGACGGCGTCCGAGGGCGCTCCCCCCAGCCGAGCCGGGCGTCTGCAGCAGCGCGCGCGACGCCGGCGATCGCGTCGCGCGGTCGCCGAAGTCGTCGCGACGATCATCCTGCTGGCGCTGACGGTGGTCCTGTTCGCCGCCATCTTCGCCTTCGTCACGAGCTTCCCCCCGCCGCCCCCCCAGAATTCAAACCAGTTCCAGGCGAAGCTCACCCTGGGGACGAACGCCTCCAGCGGATGCTCGAAGACCTCGACCACGTGCAACCCGGTGATCACCGCGGTGAGCATCCTTCACCTGGCCGGGCCGGTCGTCGTCCCCTCGGCCTTGGTCTATCTCAAGTCGTCCACGATTCCGATGAGCCCCCAGTTCAATTCGCCCTACACGCTCGCTCAGGGCGGCATCCCCTCGGGAACGGTGTGGAACCTCGGGCAGAGCTGGGTCTATGCCTTCCCGACGGGCCTGCAGCCCGTCACCACGGCGATCCAGCCGAACAACATCTCGGTCTACATCATCAGCTCCAACTCCCTCCTCTTCAGCGTGACGCTGCCGGGTCAGTCGTTCTCGTTCCCACCCAGCTTCCTCGCCACGGCGGTGAGCCCGTCGACGCCCACCGTCGGGCAGGCGTTCAACGTCACCGCGACCGTCTCGGGAGCGACGTCGGGCTCGGTCTATGTCAACCTTCAGGGGATACCGGGCTTCACGTCGACCCCCGTGAAGAAGATGACCTACGCCGCGGCCACCGGTCAGTACTACCTGCTCGTGACCTCGTCGATCGGGGTGAGCACGTCGAACGGCACGTACTACCTCTTCTTCAATGCCTCCGGGACGGGGGGGACGAGCGGCTCGACCGCGCTCGCGATCACGATCAATCCCTCGACGACGACCGGCAGCACGACGGCCGCCCTCGCGGTATCGCCCACCCAGGGAGTTCCGGGCGGGACCGTGACCGTCTCGGGCTCGAACTTCGCCGATTCCGCTGCCGTTTCCATGACGTTCGGAGGGACGGCGCTCACGTTGAGCGCGTGCACTTTGGGGACGCTTGCGGGCGGTAAGGTGACCACGACGACGTCCGGCACGTTCAGCTGCAGCTTCACCATCCCGAGCCCCTCGGGTGGCGCGGGAACCTACCCGGTGGTCGCCAGCATCACGTCGCCATCTCAGTCGGCGACCGCCCTGTTCGCGGTCACTACCCCCGCCATCGTGGCCTCGCCGACGTCCCTAGCGCCGAGCGCCTCGCTCGCCGTCACCGGGACCGGATTCTCGGTCAGCAGCACCGTCCTGATCTACTTCAAGGACGGGGCCACCAACACGACGGTGGGAACGTCAACGAACCCCTGCACCTCCGGCTCGCTGATCACGACCGGGACGGGGACCTTCGCATGCACCTTCACGGTACCCTCGGGTGCCGGCAAGGCGACCGCCACGCTCTCGGTCGAGGACGTCGCGACCGGGAAGTGGGTCACCGAGTCGATCACCGTGACCTAGGCCGGGGACCCCGTCCGGCCCCAATGGTCCGCGCGCAGGGCCCGCCCCGGCTCGTTCTCGCAGCGCCCACCGGTCGGTCGACCGGACGCCGCGTCGTGGCACCGGACCCGCCTCGCGCTGCCGGCCGGGCCAGGATCGATCCCTGACCCGGTGCACCGCGGGAGGATCCGGGTGCCGGCCGCATCGGCGCGACCGTCGATTCCGCTAGCCCTTCGGGGCGGAGGGCAGCGGAGCGTCCTTCGGGGTCGCGGTGAGCGGCGAGCCGCACTTCCAGCAGGTCTTCTCGTTGGCGTAGACGACGGCGCCGCAATTGGGACACGCACCCTCGGCGGCCGCCGCAGCCGCCGCGCCGGCCGCGGCGGCGCTCCCGGGGGGAAGGCCGGTCGTACCGGGCGAGGTCGAAGCCGGCGGGCCCGACGGTCCGGAAGCCGCCGCATCGGAGGGCGGTGGCCCGGACGCGCGCCGCGCCGCCTCCTGCCGGCGGCGCTCGCGGGTCTTGAAGATCATGTAGATCAAGAGGACGAAGTAGAACGGCGCGCCGAGGTAGAGGAACACGTCCACGTAGATCGCGAGGATCAGCGCGCCGAAGACAGTCCAGAACGAGCCCACGACGGGCCCCTCGAGGCCGTTGTACGTCGCGTCGCCGACGAGCGGGATGAAGCTCGTGTCGCCGCTCGTATTGTTGCGGAAGGCGAGCGACATCTGCCACTCCCAGATCCCGGCGGAGCCGATCACGAAATGGAACGTCGCGTTGGTCTCCCCCGTGATCCCCTTCACCGACGAATCGTTGAACGCCCAGAACGGATAGGGGCTCGAACAGGCCGGGGAGGTGTTTCCCGTCGCTCCGGGACAGCTCGAGACGAACAGATCGAGCCAGAGGACGGTCGCGTTGGATGCGGGCAGGTACTTCGGGTAGATCGTGACCGTCCAGGTGAAGTTCGTCGCCGTGCCGCCCACGTACGGCGAAACGATCGCGTTCTGGAGCACGGCGCCGCCGTTGCCGTCCGGCAGCGCGGTGCCGGAAGTGGCCGGGGGCAACGGCTGGAGGATCTCCTGGGCGATCGCGGCGTTCGCGACCGGGGCCACGATCAACAGGACCACGAGGCCCGAGAGCGCGAGGTACCGGGGCGCCTTGAGGCCCGACCAGATCGGGACGGCGAGCCCGAAGAGGAGGAACGCCGGGATGCCGACGAGGGCCTCCACGTAGACGAACGAACCGAAGACCACCAGGATCGTGATCGCGATCCACAGCGCCTTGCCGGCCGGGGTCTGGAGGAAACGCCTAAAGCCGCGCCTCGACTGCTGCTGCTGCACGGAACGGGGGGCAAGGCCGAGGTCCCTTTATTAAACTCATGCCAGCCTCGCCGCCGCCGCCGCTCCACGGGGCCTCGGGGGTCGCGCTCATCGTGCTGGACGGGCTCGCGGACCGGCCGCACCCGGACACCGCGGGCCGCACGCCGCTCGAAGCGGCGGCGACGCCCGCGCTGGACGGGCTCGCCGGGCGCGGGCGGCTCGGCGACGTCGTCGTGGTCGGACCCGGGATCGCACCGGAGTCCGATGCGGGCGTCTTCGCGCTCCTGGGCTACGACCCGGTCCACGACTCCCCGGGTCGCGGCGTGCTCGAAGCGCTCGGCGTCGGCCTCCCGCTCGCGCCGGGCGACGTGGCGCTCCGGCTCAACTTCGCGACCGGCGATGGTGCGGGAGGGATCACGGACTCCCGCGTCGGGCGCTCCCTCTCCACGAACGAGGCGCGGGACTTGGCCGACAGCCTGACGCGCGCCGACCTGCTGGCGGCGGACGGGATCCGCGCGGAGGTCCGGGCGACGGTGGGCCACCGCGGCGTGCTCTGGCTGCACCCGACGAGCGGCGGCGGGCTCTCCCCCAACGTTTCCAACGCCGACCCGTTCTACGAGAAGGTCGGCGGGATGGGCCAGGCGCGGCGGCCGGAGACGCCCCAGGTCCGCGAGGTCACGCCGCTCGACGCGAGTCCGGAGGCGGCCCGCACGGCGCGGGCGCTCAACGCGTTCCTGCCCGCGGCCGCCGCTCGGCTCGCCGGCCACCGGGTCAACGCCCGGCGCGCGCTCGGGGGAAAGCCGGTCGCGAACGCGCTGCTCGTGCGCAACGCCGGAGCGCTGCCGGCCGCTCCGACCGCGACGTTCGGGGCCGCACGGGGCGTGCCCGGCGCGGCCCTGACGGAGATGCCGGTCGAGCGAGGGATCGCCAAGGTCCTGGGGCTCGAGGACCGCTACGTCGGGCCGATGGGCGCCGACCGAGACGCCGGCTACCGGGACCGGGCCCGGATCGCGCGCGAGCTCCTCGGCTCCCACCCGTTCGTCTACGTGCATCTCAAGGGACCGGACGAGCCGGGGCACGACGGGGACGCCGCTGCGAAGCGCGCGATCGTGGAGGCGATCGACCGCTCCTTCTTCGGGCCGTTCCTCGAGGGTCTCGACCTCGATCGCTACCGGATCGCGGTGACGGCCGACCACGCCACCCCCTCCGCCCTCCGGGGGCACTCCGACGATCCCGTCCCACTCCTGCTCGCGGGCGCGGGCGTGACGCCCGAGCGCGTCGGCACACCGGTGAAGTTCGGCGAGTCGGCCGCCGCGAACGGCACGCTCGGCCATCGGCGGGGCGGAGAGGTCCTAGCGCTCCTCTTCGGCCCGGACGGCTCGAGCGCTCCATGAGGGGCCCGGCGCTGCGCGTGCCGCGGGCTCGGGGCGAGGAGTCGCGCCGAGCCCTCATGGAATCGGGCGGCCTTCGCCGGGACCTCGCCATCCGGTCCGACGGGGAGTCCCTGCTGCTCCCGATCGTGGACGCGGCAAGCGTCCCCAACGGCCTCGGGGAGATCGTCGAGGCCGACTTCGAGCCGATCACCGCCGACGGCCCATCGGACTACCGTGAACTGCTGACGGCGTGGCCGCCCGACGAGGCCGCGCGGCTCCCCCGCTCGTTCGACGTGGTCGGCGACGTGGTCCTGGTTCGGCTCCCCCCCGAGCTGCGCCCGCGTGCGCGCGAGATCGGGGAGGCCCTGCGCCGGTTCGTGCCGGGGGCGCGGATCGTCGGGGCGGATCATGGCGTGAAGGGCACGGCCCGCCGCCGCGAGCTCGAGGCGCTCGCCGGAAGCGGCGGCTGGCGGACCCGCCACCGGGAGAACGGCATCGAGATCGAGGTCGACCTCGAGCGAGCGTACTTCTCTCCCCGCCTGGCCCGGGAGCACGCCCGCGTGGCGGCCGAGGTCGCGCGGGACGACCGGGTCTACGATCTGTGCTGCGGCGTGGGGCCGTTCGCGCTGACGATCGCGCGCGACGGGCGTGCCGAGCGGATCGTCGCCGTGGACTCGAACCCGGAAGCGATCGCGCTGCTGCGGGCGTCGCTGGCGCGCGAGCCGTTCGGAAGCCGGATCGACCCGGTCGACGCCGACGTCGGGGCATTCGTGGCGCGCGCCCCGCCGGCGGACCGGGTCATCCTGAACCTTCCCCACGAAGGGATTAAGTACCTACCCTCGGTGGCACGGACGGTCGCGCGCCGAGGGCGACTGTACTACTACGAGGTGACCCTGCGCACGGACGGGCAGCGCAGGGCGGAGGCGGTCGTGGCGACCCTCGATCGGCCACGGGAGTGGGTGCTCGCCGACCAGCACGTGGTGCATCCGTACTCCCCGGCGGCCGATCTGCTCGCGTTCGTGTGGGAACGCGCCTCCGGGGGGTGAACCGCGAGCATGCCGCTGATCGTGGACCTCGAGGAAGTCTCGGAGACGGACCTCGCGTTGGTGGGCGGAAAGGCCGGCAAGCTCGGCGAGCTGATCCGAGAGGGCCTACCGGTGCCGCCGGGGTTCGTGGTAACGACGGAGGCCTACCAGGCGTTCGTCGACGCGACCGCGCTGCGATCGGAGATCCCAGCCGCGCTCGCCTCGATCCAGCCCAACGAGCCGGCGAGCGTGGAAGCCGCCTCCCGGCGACTGCGGGGGATCTTCGAGTCGACCGACTTCCCGCCGGAGCTGCGCGCCCCCGTGGCCGAGGCGTACGAACGATTCGTCACGGCGCATCACGTGCGCTTCTCGGCGGTGCGCTCGAGCGCGACCGCCGAGGACCTGGAGGGGGCCTCGTTCGCCGGCCTCCAGGACACCTACCTCAACGTCGCCGGCGTCGAGGAGATCCTGAGCGCGATCCGCAAGTGCTGGGGCTCGCTCTTCACGCCGCGCGTCCTCGTCTACCGCCAGCGCAAGGGCTTCGAGCACGCGAGCGTGCGGCTCGCGGTCCTCGTCCAGCAGATGGTCGATGCGACCGTCAGCGGCATCCTCTTCACCCGCGATCCGAACACGGGCGAGAACCACATGATCGTCGAGGCCGGCCTGGGCCTCGGCGAGGCGATCGTGGGCGGCGAGGTCACACCGGACCATTACGTCGTCGACGGCGCGACGCAGAAGGTCGTCCACAAGCAGATATCCGAGCAGAAGGTTCGGCTCGTCCGGGCCGAGGGTGGAGGGAACCGGCGCGAGGAGATCCCGGCCGATGAGCGCCAGCGGCAGAAGCTCCCCGACCATCGCCTCGCCCGGCTCGTCTCCCTCGCCCGTCTCATCGAATCGCACTACCGTCGGCCGATGGACGTCGAGTGGGCCGGGGACGCGAACCAGCTCTACATCGTCCAGGCGAGGCCGGTGACGACGATCCCGACGTCGACCGCACCCGGGGCGGCTCGCGCCGGCGAGGCCGCGCCCCCGTCCGAGGGGGACGAGCGCCCCCTCCTGCGCGGGTTCGGCGCGAGCCCGGGCGTCGCGGTCGGCGCGGCCCGCATCCTGCACGGGGCCGCGGACATGGACAAGCTGCGCAGCGGCGAGGTGCTCGTCACGTCGATGACGACGCCGGACATGGTGCCGGCGATGAGCCAGGCCGCCGCGATCGTCACCGACGAGGGCGGCATGACCTGCCACGCCGCGATCGTCTCGCGCGAGCTCGGCGTCCCCTGCGTCGTCGGGACGCGGGAGGCGACCAAGCTCCTCCTGGAGGGCGAGGAGGTCACGGTCGACGGCAAGGCGGGCACGGTCTACCGCGGAGCCGTGCACCGGGCGCGAGCGGCGCCGACGGCGAGCGCGTCCGCGGGGGCGGCCGCTGCCACGGCCGTCGGCCACGGCGCCGTGCCCGTCACCGCCACGAAGATCCTCGTCAACGTCGGCGTGCCCGAGAAGGCCGAGGAGTACGCGCGCCTGCCCGTCTCGGGCGTGGGCCTCCTTCGCATCGAGTTCATCTTCACCGCCCACGTCCGCGAGCACCCTCTCGCGCTGCTGAAGAAGGGGCGCAAGGACGAGCTCGTGCGACGGCTCGCGGACGGGATCGGCAAGGTCTGCCAGGCGTTCCACCCGCGGCCGGTGATCATCCGGACCTCGGACTTCAAGACGAACGAGTACCGCGGGATGCCCGGCGGCGAGGAGTTCGAGCCGTCCGAGGAGAACCCGATGATCGGCTGGCGCGGCTGCTCCCGCTACATCTCGCCGGTCTACAAGCCGGCGTTCCTGTGCGAGCTCGAGGCGATCCACCGCGTGCGGACCGAGATGGGCCTCAAGAACGCGATGGTGATGCTGCCGTTCGTCCGGAACACCTGGGAGCTCGAGGAGATCAGCGAGATGATGCGCGCGCAGGGCCTGCGCCGCTCGCGGGACTTCCAGCTCTACCTGATGGCCGAGGTCCCGTCCACCGTTCTCCTCGCGCGCGAGTTCTCCAAGCACTGCGACGGGTTCTCCATCGGCTCGAACGACCTCACCCAGCTCGTGCTCGGCGCCGACCGCGATTCCGAGATCCTGGGGCGGATGGGCTACTTCGACGAGCGCGACCCCGCGGTGCAGCACGCAATCCAGCTGCTGATCGAGGGGGCGCACGCGGAGGGTCGGACGGTCGGCATCTGCGGGCAGGGGCCGAGCGTCTATCCGGAGTTCGCCGAGTTCCTCGTGCGCCAGGGGATCGACTCGATCTCGCTGAACGCCGACACCGTGGTCACGACGATCCGGACGATCGCCTCGCTCGAGGAGCGGATGAAGCTCGCGAGCCTCCGGCGCGGCGGCTAGTCCGCGGCGGCCGCCAGCGCGGGGGGCCCGGGGGCCCCGGCGACGGGATCTCGAGCCGCGCCTCCGCGCCCAGCTCGTAGACGCGGAAGGAGAGCGCGCTGCGGAAGCCGAGGCGCTCGAGGCCCAGCCGCTGCCGGGCCGAGTCGGCGGTGATCGACGCCCGTCCTCCGGGTTCCGCGACCGCCCGACTGCGGGCCACGCGCACGAGCGCGGACGCGGCGCCCCGCCCCCGTGCGTCCGGCTGCGTCGCGACCGCCTGGAGGCTCGCGGTCGCCCGGTACCGGTAGAAGAGCGCGGCGGCGACCGGGGCGCCCGCCTCGAGCGCGAGCAGCGGCCGCAGCTCCTCGTCGGGGTTCGGGTGGTGCCAGGCGACGTCGAGCGCGCTGCGGAACTCGGGGCGCTCGCGCGCTTCGGTCCAGAAGGCCGATATCCGGTCGAGCTCCGAGGGCTCGGCCTCCCGGATCTCCCGAGCGCCACGGGAGAGGACCGCGGGGCCCTCGCCGTCGTCGACGAGGACCTCGAGCGGTTCCTCGCGGGACCGGAACCCGAAGCGGCGGAGCCCGGCGTCGAGGTGCGCCGGCACCGGTCGCGGGAGACGGAACGTCGGCCGCAGCGCTCGCTGGAAGTAGTGGTCGAGGGCCCGTTCGAAGAACGCGGTCTGGCGCTCCGGCGAGATCGCCTCGACCTGGACGTAGTTGAACCGCGGGACCGGCAGCTTCTCGTGCGTCACCAGGACGGCGCCCGGGATCTGGAGCGCGAAGCCGCCGAGGGCGAGAACGAACTGGCGCTCGGACTCGAGCGCCGCCGCGCCCGCCCGCGCTCGCTCCTCGGCCACGGCGCCGGGGAGCCGCCGCGGCTTATGGGCGCTCCGGCGGCCCGGGGGCCTTCCATACGATTAATACCGTCCGCCCATCGCCCGCGCGGTGTCCCACCCCTCGGTGGGAACGGAGCACGCATGGCCGCAGGGGACGGGCAGGAACGGCCGGTCGTCGCGGTCCTCGGCGGCGGCAACATGGGCAGCGGGATCGCCCAGGCCTGCGCCCAGGCCGGCGCGTCGGTCCGGGTCCGCGACGTCGACGCGGCCGCGATCGCCCGCGGTCGGGGCCTGCTCGAGAAGATGCTCCAGGGGGCCGTCGATCGCCGGAAGATGTCGGCGCCCCGCCGCGACGAGGTCCTGGCGCGGATCTCCTTCACGACGGACCTCGACGAGGCGGTCCGGGACGCGGGGATCGTGCTGGAAGCCGTCTTCGAGGACGAGGCGGTGAAGCGCGAGCTGTTCCGCGCCCTCGCCGTTCGCGTGCGCTCGGACGCGATCGTCGCGACGAACACCTCGTCCCTGTCGGTGAGCGCGCTCGCGGAGGGCTTTCCCGAGCCGGCGCGCTTCGCCGGGTTCCACTTCTTCTATCCCGCCGCGATCAACAAGCTCGTTGAGATCGTGGCCGGGAGCGCGACCTCGCCCGCCACGATCGACGCGCTCGAGCGCTTCGCCTACCGGCTGCGCAAGATCCCGATCGCCACGCTCGATCGCGCCGGCTTCTGCGTGAACCGCTACTTCGTGCCGTTCCTGAACGAGGCGACCCGGCTCGTCGAGGAGGACGTCGCGAGCCTCGCCACCATCGAGGAGGTGGGGCGCGAGGCGTTCGGTGCAACCCTCGGGCCGTTCGAGCTGATGAACGTCACCGGCATCCCCATCGCCTTTCACGCGCAGACCTCGCTGTGCCGCGCCTTCGGGCCTGCCTACGCACCGTCCCCGCTGCTCGAGCGCCAGTTCCGCTCCGGCCGGCCCTGGGCCTGGCGCGAGACCCCGGTCGAGCCCGAGCGCAAGGCGGCCGTTCGGGAGCGGCTCGTGGGGCTCACGATCGGGATCGCCACGGAGCTCGTCGAAGAAGGGGTGGCGAGCGCGGAGGCGACCGACCGAGGCGCGACCGTGGGGCTGCGTCGCCGCTGGGGACCGTTCGCCCAGCTCAACGCGATCGGCCTCGCCGAGGGGCTCGGCCAGGTGGAGGCCTACGCGCGCCGCTGGCCGGGGAGCTTTCCGGTCGCCGCGAGCCTGCACGATCGGGCGGCGCGGGGCGAGCGTTCCTGGCCGCTCTCCTGCGTGCGCGTCGACCGAACGGGGGCGGTCGCCTGGGTGCTGCTCGATCGGCCCGAGGTCCTCAACTCGCTCAACTCCGAGCTCCTACGGCAGCTGGAGGCCGCCTTCCGCGATCTCGAGGACGAGCCCGGACTGCGGGCGGTCGTGCTGGCCGGCTCGTCGCCCGTGTTCGCCGCCGGGGCCGACATCGACGAGATGCGCGCCAAATCCCACGCCGAGGGCGTCGACTTCGGGTTCCGCGGCCAGCGGGTCGCCGAGCGCATCGAGCGCTTTCCCGCGCCGGTGATCGCGCTCGTCGAGGGCTACGCCCTCGGCGGCGGGCTCGAGCTCGCGCTCGCCGCCGACTTCATCGTCGCGGCGCAGGGCGCCGTGCTGGGCCTTCCCGAGGTCACGCTCGGGATCCACCCCGGGATGGGCGGCGCCACGCGCCTGACGCGGCTCATCGGCCGCGCCCGGACCAAGATGCTCGTCTTCACCGGGGCCCGGATCAGCGCCGAAGAGGCCTACCAGCTCGGCTTCGTCGCCCGGCTGGTGCCGGCCGAGTCGGCCCGCGACGAGGTCGCGGCGATCGCCGCGACGATCGCCGCGAACGCGCCGCTCGCGGTGCGCTGGGTCAAGCAGGTGATCGATCGGGGGGCGGACGCGTCGACCGCGAGCGCCCTCCACCTGGAGGCCGAGTCGGCCGGCCACACCTTCGCCACGGCGGACCGGATCGAGGGGATGACCGCCTTCACCGAGAAGCGTCCCGCACGCTTCGAGGGCAAGTGAGGGGCGACGCGCCGGCCTAGGCTCCGGACTCGACGAGCGCCCGATACGCCGCGGCGTCCAGGAGCGTTCCGGGCGGCACCGGTCCCGCGAGCTCGATCCGCACGAGCCATCCGCGGCCGTACGGGTCCTGGTTCACGAGCTCCGGGTGGGTCTTGAGCTCGGCGTTCGCCTCGCGGACGGTGCCCGGTCCCGGGGCGTAGACGTCGGCCACGGTCTTGACCGACTCCAGGACGAGCACGCTCGCGCCGGCGCTGACGCTCTTGCCGGCGGCCGGCAGGTCCACGAAGACGATGTCGGTCAGCAGCGCCTGGGCGTGGTCGGTGATCCCGACGGTCGCCCGCGGGCCGTCGAGCTGCACCCACTCGTGCGTCTTGGTGTACTGGCGGTCGTCCGGCACGCGCTCGGCGCTCATGTGCCGGACTCCCAGGCGGCCGCGTACTTCACCTGTTCCTGCGTCGGCGCATCGATCGCGATCCCCGCGGCCGGCAGGGCGGCGGCGGCCACCGCCCGGTCGATCGACGGTGGCACCGGGTGCACGCGCGGCTCCATCTCGCGCCCGTGGCGCGCGAGGTGCTCCGCGCTGAGCGCCTGGAGCGCGAACGAGAGGTCCATCACCTCGACCGGGTGGCCCTGGCCGGCGGCGAGGTTGACGAGGCGGCCGTCGCCGAGCAGATAGGCGCGGCGGCCGTCGGCGAAGCGGAACTCCTCGACGTTCGGGCGAACGGCGCGGCGCTCTACCGAAAGCCCCGACAGCTCGCCGCGGGCGATCTCGACGTCGAAGTGCCCGGCGTTGGCGAGCAGGCAGCCGTCCTTGAGGACCTTGAAGTGCTCCCCGCGGACGACCCCGGTCTGGCCCGTCACGGTGACGATCAGGTCGGCCTCCCGGGCCGCGTCGAGCATCGGCATCACCCGGAAGCCGTCGAAGCGCGCCTCGAGCGCGCGGACGGGATCGACCTCGGTCACGATCACGTCCGAGCCCAGACCTTTCAGCCGCGCGGCGACCCCGCGGCCGCACCAGCCGTAGCCGGCGACGACGGCCGTGCGCCCCGCGAGCAACAGGTTGGTCGCCGCGAGCACCCCGTCGATCGTCGACTGGCCGGTGCCGTAGCGGTTGTCGAACAGGTGCTTCATGTCGGCGTCGTTGACGTCGATCGCCGGGAACAACAGCCCCCGCGAGCGCTCGAGCGCGCGCAGGCGCGTGATGCCGGTCGTGGTCTCCTCGGTCGAGCCGCGCAGCCGGCCCCGCGCGCGCCGCTCCTCGTGGACGAGCGCCACCAGGTCCGCGCCGTCGTCGATGATCACGTCCGGGTCGGCGTCGAGCATCGCCCGGATCCCCGCCCGGTACTCGGCGAGCGACTCGCCCTTGCGGGCGTGGGTGTCGACCCCCTCGGCCGCGAGGACCGCGACCGCGTCGTCGTCGGTGGACAGCGGGTTGCCGGCGGCGAGGTGGACGCTCGCGCCCCCCGCCCGGAGCGCGAGCGCGAGGACGGCGGTCTTCGCCTCCGTATGCAGCACCAGCGACAGCGTGAGCTCCGCGAAGGGACGCTCCCGCTCGAAGCGGCGCCGGATCCCCTCGAGGACCGGCATGTGCGCGCGCGCCCAGTCGACCTTGAGGCGTCCGGCCTCCACGCTGCCGGCGGCGGTCACGGGCGCTCGGAAGCCCGAGCGTCCTTAAGGTTTGGTCGGCGGCGGGGGTGTTCCGGTCCGCGACGCGGGGTCGGGGGTCGTTACTGGGTCACCGCTCCGCAGAACGGGCAGACGAGGTACTCCGGAGGGATCTCCTTGCCGCAGTTCGGGCACGGGCGGAGCGCCCCGCCGCCGCCGCTGGCCGCGGCGGCACCGCCCGCGGCCGGGGGAGCGGCCGCGGCCGCGCTGGTCGCGGTCGGCGCCGCGCTCGCCGAGGTCGTGCCGCGGCCCGCGCTCGGCGGCGGGCTGGCGCTCCCGCGGGGCGGTGGGGTGTCCGGGGCGATCGACTGGCTCGCGGCCGGTGGCTGGCTCATGCCGGCCCGGGGCGTACCCTGGGACTGCTGGGCCTTCCACTGGCTGAACGGCACGTAGCTCGGCTGGCGCTTCCACCAGTCCCAGAACGCGCTCTCGGTGTAGTTGTCGCCGAGCTCCTTCTTCGCCTCGCCGCGGAAGCGCTCGGTGAAGTCGGCGTAGGCCTGGCGCTCGGGGTCGGCCTCGCCCTCGCCGGGCTTGCCCAGCAGCTGGGCGCCGCACTCGGGGCAGAACTGGGAGCTCGCGGGGATCGTCGAGGAGCAGCGGCTGCAGCGGACGAGATCGTTCTCGAACTCGGCCCCGCACTTCGGGCAGACCGTCGCGTCCTCGGGGATCAGCTCCCCGCACTCGCCGCACTCGACGAGCTTGCCCGCCGCCTGGCGGCGGAAGATGAGGAGGGCGGCGACGATCCCGACGACGATCGCGGCGGCGATCGCGAGCCAGATCCACAGCGGCAGGCCGAGGATCTTCTCGTAGAGGAAGCCGGTCGGGGCGACGCTCCCCGGCACCGAGAGCGGCGACGGGAAGTCGTAGGTGGCGCTCGCGGTCTTGTAGACCGCGGTCGCGACGAAGTTGTAGGTCGTGCCCGGCGTCAGCAGACCGCTCAGCGAGTTCCAGAACAGGTCGAACGTGCCGTTCGCGACGAGGCCGCTCGCCACGGTGAGGGTCGAGCCGCCGCCGACCGGGGTCGCGGTGACCGTCAGGGTCGCGTCGCCCGGGCCGTTGATGAAGATCACGCCCGAGGAAGCGTACTGCTCCTGCAGGTCGAGGGGGCTCGTGGGCACGACGAACGAGACGAACGACACGGCCGGCGGTGGCAGGATCACGATGACGTTGAGCCGGTCGGCCTTGCCGTAGCCGGGGGTGCCCGCCGCCACGCCCGTGGGATACGGGCTGACGGCGAAGGAGTGCCACTGGGCCGTCTTCGTGCCGGCCGGGATGACGCCGATGTTGTATCCGCCGAGGAACTGGCCGCTCGGCAACGTCACGTAGCCGAGCTCCGAGGACGCGAGCAGGACCGAGGCCTGGCCGGTCCGGTTGGAGACGCCGTAGCCCGAGATGCCGTGCCAGCGGTCCCAGAAGTTGACGTAGCCCCAGATCGCCGGGTTCGCGGTCTTGAGGTCGTTGAGCGCGTTCGCGGTCGCGTTCGCGAGCTGGTTGTCGTTGTAGGCGTAGAACGAGATCGCCCGAACGCCGTCGAGCGGCTGGTTCTCGGCGGACATGTTGAAATCGGCCCACCGGTAGAGGTAGATCGTGCTCAGCGCGTCGGGCAGGAAGGCGCTCGTGGAGAAGACCCCCGGGATCGGCGACGGGGTGGTGACGTTGGCGAGGTAGCCGGTCGCCCCGTTCTCGAAGAGGAACTTGTTGGAGAGCCACGGATACGGGCTCAGCTGGCTGAAGGGGCTCGCCGGTAGCGACTGGTAGGTCAGACCGAGCGCGGTGTCGACCGCCGAGACGGTCGTGCCCGCGCCGCCGGCGACCATGTCGTACTGGGCGGTCGGATAGAAGTCGAGCGAGACGAGATTGATCGCCGCCGCGGGCCCGTTGAGCAGGGTCACCTGCAGCGACAGCTCGCTCGGCAGCCCGAAGTCGCCGGTGTTGTTGAGGAACGCGAGGAGACCGCCCGCGTTGATCGCGTCGGTGAGGGCCGTCGGGATCGCGATCGTCGCGACGCCGAAGATCGTATCGTTCTGGAGGGTCAGGGTGCCGAGGGTGTAGGAGATGCTCTCGTAGGTCACCGCGACCGTCGCGTTCGTCCAGCCCGTTCCGTTGTCGAAGTAGTAGAAGTACGCGACCCCGCCGTCGAGGCCCGTCGCGTAGTACAGGTAGTCCAGCGTCAGGTTCGCCGAGTCGGTGGGCGTCGCGAGCTCGCCGACGCTGTAGGTCGGGGTGTCGACCGGCACGTCGGCCGCGGTGAGCGGGGCCGGGCCGGGGATGCCGTTGAGCAGCGTGTTGTCGGAGTAGGTCGCGTTGACGGTGCAGTTGAACAGGTTGAGGGCCGCGCCGCCGAGGACGCTGATCGACGGGGCGAACTCGGTGTCGCCCTGGATGATCGCCGGCTCGTTGACGAACGGGACGAGCGGGTTCGCGGTCACGACGGTGCTGTTGAGCGTGAGGTCGGCGGTGGCGCCGAAGTCCTGGATCCAGCCGGGGAAGCGCATCGAGGAGTTCAGGGCCGAGAAGGTGCCGGTGACGTTGATCAGCAGCTTGGCGTAGGCGTTGAGGACGCCGAGGTCGGTGGTGATCGTGGAGTTCTTCATGACCACGGAACCGGCGTCGGCGAACGAGTAGATGTGGGCGAGGCGCTGGATCGGCGTGCCCGAGTCGCCGACGAACTCGACGAACACGAGGGTGACGTTGGTGATGAACAGCGTGCCGCCGGCCTCCACCGTGATGTTGCCGCCCTGGTAGTAGAACGGGCTGCCGTAGGTCGGCAGTATCGTGTAGTTCTCGCCCGGGCCGACGACGAGGTCACCGTGGGTGACGGCCGGCTGCGCGGCGGGGGCCGTCGGGGCGACGGCGCCGACCGCGGCCGAGGCGACGTGGGGGACCGCGAAGAGGCTGCTCCCGAGCAGGACCGCGAGGACGGCAACGACCGCGAGTCGGGATCGGATCGATCGGACGGAGTCGCGCGCCGGACCCCCGGGTACCGGGAGCCTGACCAAATGACGGCTCACGTCCGAAGAAAGGCCGTATCCATCTATTTGAATACTCCGCCACTCGCCTCCGAGAGACGGGAGGTTTTCGCCCCGCCGGGCTCGGTCTGTACGACGATCTTGCCGAACAGCTCCGGAGCGTCGAACCGGGCGAAGGCGCGGGCCGCCTCCTCCAGCGGATGGACCGAATCGATCACGGGCTGCAGGCGCCCCGAGGCGAGGTGCACGAGCATCTCGTCGAACTCCCGGGCGCTCGCCATCGTGCTGCCCCGGATCGAGCCCTGGCGCCAGAACAGCGTGCGCACGTCGATCTCCGCGATCGCGCCCGCCGTGGCGCCGATCACGACCACCCGTCCGGCGCGGGCGAGGGCGCGGACCGAGCGCGGGAGGGTCGGCGCGCCGACCGAATCGAAGATCACGTCGGCGCCGTTCTTCTCGCTCCATTGCCAGAGCACGCGGTCGAGCGGGTGGTCCGCGTCGTCGAACTGGAGCGCGTCGTCCGCGCCGACCGCGCGCGCCCGCTCCGCCTTCTCGAGCGAGCGGGCGGCGACCGCGACCCGTGCGCCGAGCAGCTTGGCGACCTGGACGACCGCCAGCGCGACCCCGCCGCCGGCGCCGATGACGGCGACACGGTCGCCCGGCCGGACCTCGCCGATCGTCTTCATGGCCCGCCAGGCGGTCTGGAAGGCGAGCGGCGCCGCCGCGCCCGCCTCGAAGGAGAGCGCGTCGGGGAGCTGGTGGACGTTGCGCGCCGGAACGACCACGAACTCGGTCGCGGTCCCTTGGGTGTGCTCGCCGACGATCCGGTAGTTGCGGCAGAGCGCCTCCTCGCCCCGCTGGCACGCCTCGCAGGTGCCGTCCCACAGACCCGGGTTGAGCAGGACCCTCTCGCCGGGGCGCAGCCCCGCGACCCCGTCCCCGAGGACGTCCACCACGCCCGAACCGTCCGAGCCGAGGACGTGCGGCCGCGGGATCGGTACCCCCGGGATGCCCGCGAGCGTGAACCGGTCGAGCCGGTTGAACGCGGCCGCCCGCACTCGGACGCGGACCTCGCCCGGGCCGGGCGACGGGTCCGGGATTTCCACGAATCCAAGCCGCTCGGGTCCGCCGTGCTCGAGGAAGCCGAAGCCCCGCATCGGCCGATCAGCCCGACCCCTCAAAGGTCCAGCGGCTGGAGTCGGGGGAGTCCTCGAGCCGGATCCCGAGCCCCCGCAGCTCGTCGCGGATCCGATCCGCCTCGACGAAATCGCCACGCGCGCGGGCCCTCGCCCGAGCGTCGAGCAGGAGCGGGACGACGCGATCCCAGCCGCCGCGCGCGGTCCGCGGCGGCTCGAACAGGCCGAGAACGTCTGTCGCCCAGCGGTACGGCTCGGCGAGCGTCTCGAGCCCCTCCCCCGAGAGGTGGTCGAGATGCGCGAGCGTCTCGCCCAGGCGCCGCGACCAGCCGAACAGATGCACGATCGCCTCCCGGGTGTTGAGGTCGTCCGAAAGGGTCGCGTCGAGCCGGTCGACGAGCTCCTCCGATTCCGCGGCCAGACCGTCGGGCACCGGGTCCCCGGCACGCTCGGGACCGTCCCGCGCGAGCAGCTCGTCGATCCGCCGCGCCGGCTGGGCCAGCCGATCGTAGGCGGCCTTCGCCTCCTCGAGGCTCTTGCCCGGCACGAAGTCGAGCGGGCTGCGGTAGTGCGCGTTGAGGTAGTAGAAGCGCAACGCGCCGGGCCCGACCGCCTGGATCGCCTCCTCCAGCCCGAAGACATTGCCCAGCGACTTCGACATCTTCTCCCCCTGGAGCACCACGAAGGCGACGTGCATCCAGTAGTTGACCATCGGAGATTCGCCGGTCGCCGACTCGCTGAGCGCGATCTCGGCCTCGTGGTGCGGAAAGATCAGGTCCTCGGCGGCGCCGTGGAGGTCGTAGCGGGCGCCCAGGAGGCGGCCGGTCATCGCCGTGTCCTCGACGTGCCAGCCGGGGCGGCCCGGACCCCACGGGCTCTCCCAGCTCGGCTCGCCCGGGGTGGCCGCCTTCCAGATCACGAAGTCCTCGGGCGCGCGCTTGCGCGCATCGACATCGACGCGCGCCCCGGGCTGGAGGTCCGCGACCTTCTGGCCCGAGAGGCGGCCATACCGGGGGAACTTGGCGATCTCGAAGTAGACCGATCCGTCGGAGGCGACGTACGCGAAGCCGCGGTCGATCAGGGCCTGGACCTGTGCGATGATCTCGGGAACGTAGTCGGTCGCGAACGGGTAGTAGTTCACCGAGCGCACGCCCAGCTCCGCCATCGAGCCGAGGAAGCCGAGGAAGTTCCGCTCGGCGAGCTCGAGCGGGTCGTCCTCGGTCTCGGCGGCCCGGGCGATCAGCTTGTCGTCGAGGTTCGTGACGTTCTGCACGTAGAAGATCCGGTACCCCCAGCGGCGGAGCGCCCGCGCGACGACGTCGAAGACGACGAACGTGCGGCCGTGCCCCACGTGCGCCGGCGCGTACGGGGTGAGGCCGCAGACGTACATGCCCACCCGGGGGGGCTGGATCGGCGCGAAGACCCGCGGGCCGCGGCTCATCGTGTCGTAGAACGTGACGCGCCGCACGCTCAGAGCCTCCCGAGCGCGCGGCGCACGTCGTCGACCAGGTCCGCCGGATCCTCGATCCCGCAGGAGAGCCGGACGAGCCCGTCCGTGACCCCATGGGCCTCCCGCTCGGCGCGCGGGACGCTCGCGTGCGTCATCGACGCCGGGTGCTCGGCGAGCGACTCCACGCCGCCGAGGCTCTCGGCGAGGGTGAACCAGCGCAAGCCGCGAAGGAATCGCAGCGCCGCGGCGCGACCGCCGGGGACCTCGACGGACACGATCCCGCCGTAGCCGTCCATCTGCCGGCGCGCGAGCGCGTGTTGCGGGTGGTCGGCGAGCCCCGGATAGTGGACCGCGTGTACCCGCCGATGCCCCTCGAGCGCTCGCGCCACCGCGCGCGCCCCGGCGCCGTGAGCCCGCATCCGCAGGCCGAGCGTATGCAGTCCCCGCAGCACGAGGAAGCAATCGAACGGGCTCGGAACCGCGCCGACGGCGTTCTGCAGCCAGGCGAACCGCTCGGTGTCCCGACGGCGGGCGAGGACGAGCGCCCCGCCGATGATGTCGGAGTGGCCTCCGAGGTACTTCGTGGTCGAGTGGAGGACGATATCGGCCCCGAGCTCGATCGGACGCTGGAGCGCGGGCGAGGCGAAGGTGTTGTCGACGGCGACGAGCGCGCGAGCTTGGTGCGCGCGGCGTGCCAGCGCGCGGATGTCGATGATGCGCAGCAGCGGGTTCGTCGGCGTCTCGAGGTAGACGAGGTCGGCCGGCCCCGCCTCGAGCGCGGTCGCGAGCGCGTCGGATCGTGTCAGGTCGACATAGTCGATGCGCAGGCCGAACTGCCGCCGATGGTGCTCGAATAGGCGCCAGGTGCCACCGTAGAGGTCGTCCACGGAGACGATGCGGCTGCCCCGGGGCAGCGACTCGAGCAGCGTGGTCAGCGCGCCCAGACCCGAGGCGAAGGCCAGCCCGCCGTCCCCGCCCTCGAGGGCCGCGAGCGTCCGCTCGAGGACCGTCCGCGTCGGGTTCGCCGTCCGCCCGTACACGTAACCCTGGTTGCGGTCCGGGCCCTGCTGTCGGAACGTGCTCGACAGGTAGATCGGCGGGTTCACCGCCCCCGTCAGCGGGTCCGGCGGCTGGGCCTCGTGGAGGAGGCGCGTGTCAAACCGCATGCGAGCCTCCCTGCTCGGACAGGAATCCGACGAGGTCGTGGCGGGTCAGCAGGCCGATCGGGGCGCCGGTGGCGGGGTCCCGGACGAGGAGCGCCTTCTCCTCCTTCAGGCGGTGGAGCACGTCGGCGACGGGGGTGTCGGCCGCGACCTCGGGGAACGGCGGCTGCAAGACGCTCGCGACCGTCCGCTCGAGCACGGTCTCGTCGGCGAGGCTGCGTCGCAGGACCTCATCCTCCTGCAGGCTGCCGACGTTGTCGACCCCCGCGAGGATCGGCATCTGGGAGATGCCGTGGTGCCGCAGCAGCTGGAGGGCGTCGCCGACGATGGTCGTCGGCTCGACGGAGACGAGCGCGGGGGTGCCCGATTTGCGGGCGAGCAGGTCGCGCGCGGTCGAACCGATGTCCAGGAAACCCTTCTCCCGCATCCAGTCGTCCGAGTAGAACTTGGAGAGGTACCGGTCGCCGGAGTCCGGTAGGATCACGACGACGGTCGCCCCGTCGGGCAGAGGGCGCTTCCCGAGCCAGCGCAGCGCCCCGGCGATCGCCGAGCCGCTGGATCCGCCGGCGAACAGGCCCTCCTCGCGCGCCAGGCGTCGCGCCATGAGGAACGACTCGCCGTCCGTCACCTCGACGAACTCGTCGAGGTACTGGAAGTGGATCGACTTCGGGATGATGTCCTCGCCGATCCCTTCGACGAGGTATGGCGTGGCCTTCGCGAGCTGGTGCGTCCGGAAGTACGGACCGAGGATCGAGCCGGCCGGGTCGACCCCGACGATGCGGACCGACGGCCGGCGCTCCTTGAAGTAGCGTCCCACACCGCTCATGGTGCCGCCTGTCCCGACCGTTCCCACGACGGCGGCGAGTCCGGCCCCCGCATCGCGGTCGATCTCGGGCCCGGTCGAGCGGAAGTGCGCCTCGGGGTTCGACTGGTTCTCGTACTGGTTCGGGTAGTAGGCCCCCGGGATCTCGGTGGCGAGGCGCCGCGCGACGGAGTAGTGGCTCATCGGGTGGTCGGGGGGCAGCCCGCTCGGGGTCACGACCACCCGAGCGCCGTAGGCGCGCAGCAGCCGGATCTTCTCCGAGCTCATCTTGTCCGGCAGCACGAACACGACGCGGTACCCACGGACCGCCGCGACCAGCGCCAGCCCGACGCCCGTGTTGCCACTCGTGGCCTCGACGATCGTCCCGCCGGGCTTGATCCAGCCCTCCTGTTCCGCCCGGTCGATCATCGCCGGACCGATCCGGTCCTTCACGCTGCCTCCGGGGTTCAGGAACTCGAGCTTCGCCAGGACCCGGTACGGCAGCCCGCGCGCCACGCGGCGCAGGGGCACGAGCGGAGTGTCGCCGACGAGGTCGAGGATCGACTCCGGCGCGCGCGGGCCTTCGGGCACGCGCCCGCGAAGCGGGTCCCGCCATAAACCATTGCGGCGGCGGGCGACGACGCGCCACCGAAGTCGGGCCGGTTCGTACTGGTTCGTTCCCCTCCTCCCTCGCTCTTAAGCCGACCGCGGGGGTGATTGCCTCGGGATGCTCGGTTCGCTCGAGACCGAGGTGATGGCGTCGCTGCGCCGCCTCGGCGAGGCCCCCGCCCGGGGGGTCCGCCAACAGCTCGAGCGCCAGGGGGTCCGCGTCGCCTACACGACCGTGGCCACGATCCTGTCCCGGCTCTACGACAAGGGCCTCGTCCAGCGGCGGCGGGAAACCTGCCGCGGAGGCGAACGGTACCTCTACCGGCCGGCAGAGGTCGAGCAGAAGTACCTGCGCAACCTGCTCCGCGGGGTCGTGGCGATGTTCGGGCCGTCCGGCGTCGTGCACCTCAACGAGGAGATCGCCAAACTCCCGTCGAGCGAGGAGCGCGAGCTACGGCGGCGGCTGGGGCTCGATTGAAGTCGGGGGACGGAACGTGACGACGCCGGGCGTCGGGGCGCTGCTCCTGGTCCCGGCGCTGTGGGCCGGTGTCGGCCTCGGGTTGCTGCTCGCGTTCCGGCGGTCGGCGTCGACGGTGGTCTTCCGCCTGGCCGCCGGCTTCCTCGCGGTCTGGGCGCTCATCGCGACCACGGCCCTCGCCTGGGTCCTGGCGAACGGCGGCCTCTCCGCGATCGCCACGCTGATCGCGTCGCCGCTGACGATCCTCGAACCCCGGTTCGTCGGCCTGTGGGCCGTCGGCGCGGTCGGAGCGTTCGGGATCTTCCTGACCGCCTTCTTGCTGAGCCAGGCGGTCGGGCGGGGCTACCTGGCGCTGCGAAGGCCCCGCGAGCTCGACTGGCCGGCTCGGCTCCCCACGCCCGCGACCCCGACCGACCTCCTCGCCTTTCCGTCGCCCCACGTCGAGGCGTTCTCGTTCACGCTGCTCGAGCCGGAACGCGCTCGCTGGCTTCGCCGGCGCGACGTGATCCTGCTGTCCGACGGCCTCCTCGAGCGCCTGAGCCCCGGGGAGGTCGAGGCGGTGGTCGCGCACGAGCTGGGCCACATCCGCGAGCTCGACGGACGCTACCTCACCTTCTTCCGTACGCTGGCGCGACTCGTTCGATGGGACCCGATCCTCGCGTACCTCGCCGACCGGCTGACCGAGCGCGAGGAGTACCGCGCGGACCTCGACGCGGTCGAGCTGACCGGACGGCCGCGCACGCTCGCTCGCGCCCTGTTCAAGGCGGGGGGGCTCGACGGCGCGGGTCGGCCGGGTGCGGCGGGCCTGCTCGGGGCGGGGGGGCGGCGCGGCCGGCGTCAGGCGATGGAGCGCATCCGGCGACTCGTCGCGCTCGCGGAGAGCGGGCGGTTCCCGGAGGAGCCCGGTGCCTAGCGCCCCCCGCGCGGTGGTGCGCCCCCTCGCCCTCGCCGTCGTCGTCGCGGTCGCGATCCTCGGCGCCGTCGTTCCCGGCGGGGCCCTCGGCGCCGCGTACCCGACGCTGCCCGTCGGCGACGACCGGGGATTGCTCGCGAACCTGTCCGGACCGGTCCTGGCGCCCGGAGCATCGGGCGCGATCTCGTTCTCCGTCGGTGACCCGCTGCCCGTCCCCCTCGTCGGCGCGTCGGTGGAGCTCGACGTCTACGCCTTCTCGCCGTCGCCGGGCGGAACGAGCTCGAACGTGACGGTCGCCGGCGCCCCCGTCCTGTCGAACGCGACCGCCTCCGGCCCGCTCGTGGTCGTGCCCATCGGGACGGTCCTGCCGTCCGGGTCCGTGCGCGCCTCGGTCGGTGTCACGACCGGAGCCTCGGCGCCCGCGGGAACGTTCGTGGTGCGGACCGCGCTCGCGTTCCTGATGAACGGCTCGAGCTACCTGCTCGAGTCCCGCGGCTGGTTCAGCGCCTCGGTGTGGGCGGCCGCGACCCAGCTGCCCAACGGCAGCGCGACCCTGAACCTGACCGTCCTCGGCGTCTCGGGCGTCACACCGGAGACCTCGGTCGTTCTCACGAGCTCGCAGTACCCCTGGGTCCTCGCCGGCGTGCTCGGCGCCGGCCTGCTGCTCGTCGGGCTCGGTGCCTTCGTCTACTTCCGGCGCGGGGCTGCCTCGAGATCGGGCACGCGCAGGGCCGGGGACGACCAGAAGGCGCCGACCGCCTTCGGCAAGAGGCGGACGAGGGACGGGGACTGACGCAGGAGGCGGCGCGCCACGTGCGTGGGAAAGTCGATGTCGCCGAACGCGACGATCGTCTCGGTGAGGCCCGCGCCGCCCAGCGCCGCGACCACCGCGTCGAGGTCGCCGTCGCTCAGGCGCGCGAACACCCGGCGCAGGTAGAGCGCCCGGCGGAACTCCTCCCCCAGCTCGCCGCGCCAGCGCCGGTCGTACTCCGCGAGCCGGGCGTCGGACAGGTCCCCGCGTCGTAGCCCGTCGTCGGCGACGTCGGCGAGGATCTCCGCGCAGCGCATGCCGGTGAAGATGCCGCCGCCGCTGAGCGGCTTGACCTGGGCGGCGGCATCGCCGACGAGCGCCACCCCCGGCCCGTGCGTCCGGGGCACCGCGCCGATCGGGATCCCCGAGACGAGGTAGGCCGTCGGGTTCTCGAGGCGGGCGCCGAAGCGTCGGACGAGGTGATCGATCAGGCGGTCGAAGTAGGCGCGGGCGCTCGTGCCGTCCGCGTCCGCGGCGACCCCGACCCGGGCGCCGCCGCTGCCGTCCGGGATCCACCAGCCGAACAGACCCGGAGCGATACGTCGGCCGAGGTAGACCTCGACCAGGTCCGGCTCGCCCGGGCTCGCCGGGAACTCGGCCTCGAACGCCGGCAGGATCTCCACGGGGCGGCGCAGCCGGAACGCCCGCGCGACCGCGCTCGCCACTCCGTCGGCCCCGACGACCAGGCGCGCGGCGACCTCCTCCGCGCCCCCGTCGGTGCCTTCCAGCCGGACGACGGCGCGATCCGGGCGCCGTTCCACGAGCCGATCGAACCGCGTGGCGGTCCGGAACTCGGCGCCGGCGCGGGCGGCCCGATCGGCCAGGTGGATGTCGAGTCCCGCGCGATCGATGACGAACGCGCGCGCGTCGGGCGCCCGGAACGTCACCGAGCCGAGGCCGGGCCCGAAGACGTTGGCGCCCCGCACGGAGGTCCGCACGAACGCGGTCGAGCCGGCGAGCTCCAGGACCCGGCGCGAGACGAGCCCGGCGCACTGCACCGGCAGCCCGACGCGCGCGTGCTCCTCGACGACGAGGACGCGGTGCCCGCGCTCGGCGAGCCGACGCGCCACGGTCGAGCCCGCCGGGCCGGCCCCGACCACGAGGACGTCCACCTCGCGCACGGAGCCGCCAGGGGCCTCGGGATACTAAGCGGCGCCTCGCCCGGCGCCGTCCCGCCACGGGGTCGCGACCCGGTCGGTCCGCTGCCGGGGCTCGACCGCCGAGGCGGCGATCGGCACCGCGCCGCCGGCGTCGAAGGCGAGGCGACCGGTCCAGGCGATCATCGCGCCGTTGTCGACGCACATCGCGCGCGGCGGGGCGAACATCGTTCCCCCGCGCTCCTCGACCATGGTGCGCACCATGCCGCGGAGCCGCTCGTTGCACGCGACCCCGCCGCCGAGGACGACCGAGTCGCGGCGGCGGTGCGCGAGCGCGCGCTCGGTGATCTCCGTGAGCATCGCATAGGCCGTCACCTCGACCGAGTACGCGAGGTCGGGCCGGCGCGCGCCCTTCGCCCGCAGCGCGAGCGCGGCGGTCAGCATCCCCGAGAACGCGACGTCCATCCCGTGCACGGAATACGGCAGGTCGTACAGCTCGGCTCCGGCGCGGGCCTCCTGCTCCAGCGCCGGACCGCCGGGGAACGTGCCACCGAGCTCGATCCACAGCTTGTCGAGGAAGTTGCCGATCCCGATGTCGAGCGTCTCGCCGAGCACGCGGTAGCGGCCGCGGCCGTAGGCGATCACCTGGGTGTTCCCGCCGCTCGCGTAGAGCAGGAGCGGGTCCTCGAGTCCGCTGAGCACCCGAGCGATCTCCACATGGGCGACGCAGTGGTTGACGGGAACGAGGGGCTTCTCCCACAGGAGCGCGAGCGTCCGTGCGACCGTGGCCCCGGCCCGCAGGCACGGCCCGAGGCCCGGGCCTTGCGAGAAGGCGACCGCCTCGATCTCGGTGGCTCGGACCTGCGCTGCGTCCAGCGCCCGCCGCACGAGCCCCGGGAACCGCTCGACGTGGTGGTTCGCCGCCTCGCGCGGGTGGATCCCGCCGGACGGCGGGCGGTACATGTCGGAGGCCAGCCCCAGCACCTCCGCGCCCTCGCCGACGATCCCGACCGACGCGGTATGCGCCGTCGACTCGATCCCGAGGATCACCATGCTCGGACCTCGCGGCGGCCGCGACCCGCCCCTCGCCCGCGTCGCGGGCGGCCTACTCCTCGGACGACTCGATCCGGAATCCGACGCGCTTGCCGCGCAGCGCCTCCTGGATCCGGTCGGCGAAGTCGAGCGTTTCGGCGACGGTCGCCGGGCGCCCCCATTCGTAGACGAAATCGTACCCCTCGGTCTCGGGCCGGAACCCGAGGTCCTCGAGCAGTTCGGCCACCTCGGCGTACGGCGCGCCCTCGCTGTCGAGCTGGAGGAGGAGGAAGGTCCGGGTCATCGCTCACGGCCGATGCGCGGCATCGCGGCTCCACGGGCGGGGTCCTGATAACGCTCACGTGCGGCGCAGGGCCGGCCGGGCGCTAGTGGCTCGGCTCGTCGTCCTCGGTGCCCATCGGGCGCCGCGCGTGCGCCGTGACGCGGCCGGCCACGCCGCGATCGAGCGCGCGCATCTCGTGCGGGGCGAGCAGGAGGCGCCCGATCCCAAGGAGGCGGTCCGAGGCATCGACGAGGAGCGCGCTTGCGTTCGGCACCAGCTCGGGATCCGCCCGCACGACGAACCGGGCGAAGAGGCTCCGGCCGTGCGCGACGAACGACGCGGCGTCCTCCGCGACCACGACGCGACCCCGGTCGCCGTCGAGGCACTCGCGGAGCGCCGCCCCGCCGAAGAGGGTGGGCCGCGCGAGGCCGTCGGTGCCCACGTGGAATCGCACGCGTCCCTCGCTCGAGATCGCCCGCAGGCGGCCCGACGCGCGGGAGCGCTCTCCGCTCGCGTCCGCCGCGAGGGCGTCGGCGGCCTCCCGACCGTACTCCCACTCGAGCAGGGCGAGGAGCTGTCGGGCGGTCCACTCCGGCGTCCAGTCCCGGTCGAGGTCGGCCTCGAGCGACCGGCGCGCCGCCAGCTCGTCCGTTACCGACGTCGGCGGCCGGTGGCGAGGCCGCTCGAGGAACTCGTCGACCCCGAGGTACGGTCCGACCGGATAGACCTCCGTGAGCTCGAGCGGGACGGGCCCGAGGGGCGTGGCAACCTGCCAGGCGAGCTCGCGGTCCGAGCGGTCCCGCACCGGCACGCGGCCCAGGTACTCCGGCCGCAGGGCGATCCGGCCGATCGGCTCGGCGAGGGGCCGATGACGCAGGAACTCCTCCAGCCGGCGGCGGAACCGGACGACCGCCGGTCGCTCGCGGCTCGCGGGCGAGATCTCCCGGAAGGAGCGGCGGGCGGCCGGCTCGGTGGGAAGGAAGACCTCGGGGTGTCGCACGGCCTCGACCAGGCCCGCCCGCAGGGCCGGGTGGGAGGCCGCCCGCCGTTCTGCGAGCTCCCAGAGGCTGCCCTCGCGGATCGCCTGACGCACCCGGGCCATCTCCTCGGCCGACATGGCGAGGTTGTGGAGCGCGATCGCCCGCTCGCGCTCGGCCGCCGGCAGGCCGGCCACCTCGACGAGCGGCCGCTCGCCGCAGAGCGCGCAGCGACAGATCGCCTCGCGGACCTCGTCGATCGGGACGGTGCCTTCCGCGAACAGGAGCGCGCCGCGGCGCGCGAACTTGTGGTAGGCCGAGGAGTCGAGAAGGTCGACCCCCCACAGCGCCGCGAAGGCGAAGGTCATCGGATGGCCCGTGCCGAACAGGTGCACCGCCGCGCCGGGCGCGAGCGACGGTCGCGCGGCCGCGAGGGCGCGGGCGAGCTCGGCGAACCGGTACTGCTCGAGCAGCGGGACCACGCCGCCCACGGCGAGGACGTCGCCGAAACGTGACGCCTCGGCGGCGGCCCGGGCGCGCAGGTCCTCGTGGGACCCGCCCTGGACCGGGACCGCGAGCAGTCCAGGGCGGGCGTCACGGGCGCGGGCCGCCCGCTCGATCGTCGTGCGGAGCGCGGCCTCGGCCGAAGCGAGCTCGCTCTCGGGCTCCGTGAACTCGTCGAGGACGGTCGCGACGTCGGACCCGATGCGCTCCTGGAAGGCGATGATCTCCTCCGCGCCGACCTCGACGGCGCCGTAGGCGTGCTGCTGAAAGGCGCCGGAATCCGTCATCACCGGCCCGTCGAACGCGAGGAGCCCGTGGAGGCCCCGTTCGACGGCGGCCGATCGCAGCGCGGGTGTCCTCCACACGATGTACGATGAGGTGATGACGGCGGAGTATCCGAAGCGCGCGCGCAGCTGCGCGGGCGCGATCGGCTGACGTTCCGGGTCCGGGTGGACCACGGGCAGGAGCGCCGGCGTCTCGATGATGCCGTGAGGCGTCCGAAGGCGCCCGAGCCGGGCGAGACCGTCGCGATCCCGCACCTCGAACGCGTTCATCGACCCTATTCCCTCAAACGGAAGCGCCGGCGGGGGCGCGGTGGCGCGGCCGCGCGTCGAGCGAGGCCCGGATCCGCTCGAGCAATCCCACGAGCATCGGCATCGTCAGCTTGCCGGTGTTCGTGTTCTGAGGGCTGGGGTGGTACGAGCCCCACAGCAACGGTCCGCCGGCTCCCAGGACCGCGCAGGCACCGTGCGCGAACGCGGTCGAGGAGCGATCGCCGCCGTACACCCGAGGCGCCGCCTCGCGGACCGCGTCCCAGGCGAAGCCGCCCAGGGCGAGGATGGCCCGCGCGTTGGTCAGGGAGCGCAGCTCCCGTTCCAGGAACGGGCGGCACCGAGCCGTCTCGTCCGGCCGGGGATGGTTGCCGGGCGGCGCGCAGCGGACCGCCGCGGTGACGTACAGGTCCGTGTACCGCAACCCGTCGCCCCGTCGGAGGGACGTGGACTGGTTCGCGAATCCGGCGGCGTGGAAGGCGCGGACGAGGAACCCCGCGGAGCGGTCGCCGGTGAACACGCGGCCGGTTCGATTGGAACCGTGCGCGGCCGGCGCGAGCCCGACCGCGACCAGGCGCGCCTGCGGATCCCCGAACCCGGGGACCGGCCGGGCCCAGTACTCCTCCTCGCGGAACTCGCGCTTGCGCTCGCGGGCGATACGCTCGCGGTAGTCGACCAGACGCGGGCAGCGGCGGCAGGCGATCACCTCGGCGCGGATGCGGGCGAGCGAGTCCTCCACGACGCGGGGAGGGAGACGGGGCTTAAGGGGTTCCGAACGGTGTCGCGGCCACCCGACCGGTGCTCACCCGGCGTGACCTACGGGTATAGAGGGGAGGGGCGGTAGCGCGGGCGATGCCGGAGACCCAGGTTCCCCGGGGCGCGCACGTCCGCCTCGGAACCATCGACGGGGATCTGCGCGTCGGCGCGAACGCCCACCTCGAGGCCGACGGTCGGATCGTCATCAGCGGCGAGGCCCGCTTCGACGGGTCCGCCGACATCGCCGGTGGCCTGGAGTGCGCTCGGCTGCGCTCGGAGGACGGTGTGCTCGCGATCCGCGGTGATCTGCTGGTCCACGGGGACCTGGAGACGCACGACGGCGCGATCCAGATCGAGGGTTCCCTGCACGCCCGGCGCGTCGACGTGGACCGTGTCCTGCGCGTCGGGGGTCCGGCCGAGGCGGAACGCTTCGACATCGGAGGCGTGCTCGAGGGGGGCGCCACGCTCACGGCGACGACCGTGTCCGTCGGGGGCCGGATACGGCTCGCAGGACGGATCCGGGCCGACCACGTCGAGGCCGGGGGCTCGGTCGAGCTGGGGGAGATCGAGCTCGGCTCGCTCGAGGTCGGCGGGACGATCCGGGTCGTCGGCGGCACGGTCGCGCGATCGATCGAGGTCGGAGGTCGATTCCTGGCCCAGGGCCCGATCCGCTTCGGTTCGCTGGACGTGGGCGGTCTCGTCGAGTTCCGCGAGCCGGCGAAGGGCGGGTCGATCGACGTCGGCGGGGCCCTCACCGCGATCAAGGACCTGGAGTTCCAGCGCCTCGAGGTCGGCGGCCTGGGGCGGATCGGTGGGAACGGCAAGGGCGATCGTGTCTCGGTCGGCGGGCGATTCGATGTCACGGGCTCCTTCGACCTCACCGGCGCGGTGGATGTCGGGGGTGCGATCCACGTCGGGGGCCAGTTCACGGGTGAGCAGCTCGAGGTCGCCGGGAAGCTCGAGGGTCGACGCGTGGTGTTTCGCGGCGCCGTCGATATCGGGGGCGTCGCCCACACGAGCGAGGGCCTCAAGGCGGCGCGGATCCGGCTCGGTCACCGCTCGAAGGCGCTGGGACCGCTCGTCGGCGGCGAGGTGCAGCTCGGCCGGGGGGCGCGAGCCGAGGAGGTCTACGGCGAGCGGATCGAGCTCGCCGAGCGCAGCGAGGCGACCCGGATCGTGGGCGCCGTCGTGCGCGTGCGCGACGCGGCGACCGTCGGCGAGATCGTCTACTCGCAGTCCGTGGAGATCGAGCGGGGCGCCCGCGTCGCGTCGCCGCCGCGGAAGGTCGACTCCCTGCCGCCGTTCCCCCTGTGATCGACCGGGGTCCGGGGATGCTCAACGGGGGGAGGGAGGAGGCGGGGGAGCCTCCCCGACGTCGCGAGCCCACCGACCTGTATGCGACCGTCCTCGAGGTCGTCAAGCGCTACCATGGCGCCGCGCGGATCACGCGCGTCTCCTACGGCGCGGGCATGCCGGTCGATCGGCTCCGGGCGCTCGTCGAGCGGCTGACCTCGCTCGGGCTGCTCACGAGCGAGGAGGTCGAGGGTCGACCGACCTACGACATCACCTCGCGGGGCCAGGAGTTCCTGAACACGTACTGGAAGATGCGGGCGTACATCGAGGTTCTCGAGTCCGACGACACGGGGCGTCCGCGGCGCCGACGCGGCTAGACCGGGGGCTCAGTCGTAGCGGGGGACCTTCGGGTCCACCGTTCGGGACCAGGCGTCGATCCCGCCGGCGAGGTTCGCGACGTTCGCGTAGCCCCGCGATTCGAGAAACCCCGCGATCATCGCGGAGCGGGCGCCCCCGTGGCAGTAGACCACGATCGCGCGGTCCCGCGGGATCTCGTCGAGGCGCTCGGGCACCTCGCGCATCGGGATGTGCAGGGAGGGTTCGATCGCGGCGAGATCGCGCTCGTAGGGCTCGCGCACATCCAGCAGGACCAGCTCGGCCGGCGACCGCTGGCGCCGGGCCGCGACCTCGGCGGCCGACAGCTCCTCCACCATCGCCCCTTCGACCGCGTTCCGAGCTTATCGACTTTCCGCGGAGCCACGCGGGCGGAGGAGCCATAACCCGGACCGGGCTGGACGCCGCGATGAAGGTCACGGACCCGGTCTGCGGCATGGTCATCGAGAGCTCGAGCGCCGCCGCCCGTGCGAGCTACGGCACCGAGACGGTCTACTTCTGCTCGGTCGCCTGCCAGAAGACCTACGAACGGCGGCGTGCGCCCGGCTCGGCCTAGCCGGGACTCGACGCGGCCACGGGGGCGCAGCCGCCGTGGCGACCGACCCGGTCTGCGGCATGTGGGTACAGGAACGAGCGTCCTCGCTTCGCCTGGTCCGCGACAATCGCACCTACTACTTCTGCTCGGAGACCTGCCTCCACCAGTTCGCCGAGCCCGATCGATCGCAGGGACGGCTCGGCCGTCGCCTGCTCGTCGCCTGGCCGCTCGCGGTCTCGGTCGTGGTCCTCACCTACGGGCTCGGGACGACCGCCGCGATCGTCGCGGGCGCCGTCCTCGCCGCCATCGTCCAGTTCTACGCGGGGGCGCCGTTCTACGCGGGAGCGCGCGACGCCGTGCGCGACCGCTCCTGGAACATGGATCTGCTCATCGCCGTCGGCTCGACGACCGCGTTCGTCTACAGCGCGTTCGCGCTCGCGCTCCCCGACCGCCTGGCGCATGACTACTACTTCGACGCGTCGGCGCTCATCGTCACCCTGATCCTGACGGGTAACTACCTCGAGCACCGGACGCGGGGTCGCGCCGGCTCAGCGCTGCGACGCCTCCAGGAGCTCCTGCCGGCGGGCGCCTCGCTGCTTCGAGACGGGCGCGAGGTCTGGGTTCCCGCGACCGAGGTCCGCGCGGGGGATCGACTTCGAGTTCGCCCCGGCGCGCGCTTTCCCACGGACGGCGTCGTGCGGGCGGGCTCGAGCAGCGCGGACGAGGCGATCCTGACCGGCGAGGGGATGCCGGTCCCGAAGCGTCCGGGCGACCCGGTGCTCGCGGGCGCGACGAACCTCGAAGGTCCGCTCGAGGTCGAAGCCACCTCGATCGGCGCCGACACGTTCGTCGCGCAGGTCGGCCGTCTCCTCACCGACGCGGAGATGTCGCGCGTCCCACTCCAGCGCGCCGCCGACCGGATCGCGTCGGTCTTCGTACCGCTCGTCCTGGCCCTCGGCGCCGTCGCGGGGATCGCCTGGGGACTCCTCGGCGGGGCGGGGCTCACGGTCGGGGTTCTGGTGTTCGTCTCCGTGGTCATCACCGCGTGCCCCTGCGCGTTCGGAATCGCCACGCCGGCCGCGATCGTCGTTGGTACCGGGCGGGCGGCCGAGGCGGGGGTCCTCTTCCGCGGCGAGGAGTCGATCGAGCGGGCCGCGCGGATCGATTATGTCGTCACCGACAAGACCGGGACCCTCACCCGCGGGCGCCCGTCGCTCACCGACGTCCGACCGCTCGGAGGGATCTCGGCCGAGGAGGCCGTCGCCCTCGCCGCCGCCGTCGAGGCGGGCTCGGAGCATCCGTTCGCGCGCGCCGTCGAGGAGGCCGCGCAGGCCCACGCCCTCACCGTTCCCCTCGCGCTCGACCTCCGCGCGCAGCCGGGACGCGGTGTCACCGGCACCGTGGGCGGGGCCGTGGTCGAGGTCGTGCGCGCCACCCCCGGCGCATCGGTGCGCCCGGTGGATCCCGACCCCGCGGCGGCCATCGCGCGGGAGCTCGCCGACGCGGGCCGCAGCTGCTCGGTCGTTCGCCGGGATGGGGCTGCGGTGGCCGTCCTCGGCTTCGCCGACGAACTCGCGCCCGGGGCCCGCGAGGCCGTCCGGGCGCTGGCGGCCGACGGGATCCCGGTGGCGATCGCGACGGGCGACCAGGCGCCGGCGGCCCGTGCGGTCGCCGCCCGGCTCGGCATCACGGACGTACATGCCGGTCTCCTCCCCGCGGAGAAGCTCGCCCTGATCCATCGACTGCAGGCGCAGGGCCGCCACGTCGCGTACGTGGGGGACGGGATCAACGACGCCCCGGCGCTCGCGAGCGCGGACCTCGGCATCGCGATCGGTTCGGGGACAGACGTGGCCCGAGAGGCCGGGGGAGTGCTCCTCGTCCGGGCCGACCTTGGCGGGGTCCCGCGGGCCCTCCGCCTTGCCCGGCGCATCGTACGCAAGGTGCGCGCCAACATCGCGTGGGCCGTGGCCTACAACGCGGTCCTGTTGCCGATCGCGGCGGGCGCGCTCGTCCCGCTCTTCGGCCTCGGTATCTACGCCGTCCTACCGATCGCCGGGGCGATCGCGATGGCCCTTTCCTCCACCTCGGTGGTCGTGAACTCGCTCAGTCTGCGCTGGACCCCGCTCGTATCGCCCGGCGGGCGGCCGGCGGCGCAGGTATTATGAATGAACGGTTCATTCATCCCAAGGCCTTCCCATGCCCCGCTCGGCGAGCGCCAACCGTGC
This sequence comes from Thermoplasmata archaeon, assembly GCA_035622275.1. NCBI lineage: Archaea > Methanobacteriati > Thermoplasmatota > Thermoplasmata > Thermoplasmata archaeon. Next base: position 58,844 of record DASPVQ010000002.1, read on the forward strand.
CATCCAGGAGCGCCAGCGCGCGAACCTGCTCATGGCAGCGCAGCGCGTGTTCTTCCGCGAGGGCTCGGTCGGAACGATGGCCGAGCTGGCCCGCGAGGCCGGGGTCAGCCAGGGCCTCGCCTACCGTTACTTTCCCAGCAAGACGGCGATCTTCCGCGCCCTGATCGCCGAGTTCGTCTCCGACGCGGAGCCGGTGGGCGTGCGCCTCCGGCGCCTCCCGGGGGGCCCGCGCGCCCGGCTCGAGGCGATCGTGCGCGGGATCCTCGAGCGTCGTCGTCAGGGACCCGAGTTCTTCCGGTTCTTGCTGCGGGCCCTGCGGACGGGCGATCTGCCGGCGAGCGTGCGTCGCCGCCTGCGCGCGCGCTTCCGGGAGATCCGACGCCAGATCCGCGTCCTGATCGTCGCCGGGCAGCGGCAGGGCGAGATCGCACCGGACGACCCGGACGAGCTCGCGACCGCCCTCCTCGCGGCCCTCGAGGGGCTCTGGCGGCGCTCGGCGCGCGTCGGGGATGCCAGCGCAAACGACAAAATCCCCCGCGCGGAGGTCCTGCTCCGCATGCTGGGCAGTCCACCGCCGTCGGCGTCGGTCGCCTCGTCGCGTCGGGTGGGCGCGTCCCGCACGACCGGGGCCCGTCGGCGCGGGGTCCGCCGGCGAGCGCGTGAGGGCGTTCGATGAGCTCCGCCGAGCTCCCGACGGACGTCCAGCACTGGTGGACCGCCACCCGCTACCAGCTCCGCTTCTACCTGAGGACCTGGCGCTTCCTCGGCCTGCTGCTGTTCTTCCTGATCGTCGGTGGGGCCGCGACCGGCGTCGAGATCTACCTCAACGCGAACGGCGGCTCGGCGGCGGCGTTCCTCGCGAGCGGGCTCGGGAACCTCGGCATCTTTGGCATCATCATCGCCGCGTTCATCGGAGGCGACGCGATCGCGATGGACTTCGGCAGCGGGACCGGCTACTACATGCTCGTCCTGCCGGTACGTCGCCCCGCGATCCTCCTCGGGCGCTTCGCCGCGGCGTTCGCGACCGGCCTGTGCCTGGTCGGTGTCTACTACGTGATCAGCATCTTCGGGGCGGTCTACTTCTGGGGGTTTGCCGGCCTCCCGTGGCTCGCACTGGGCGAGTCGTTCCTGCTCGCGGTCCTCTACGGGGCGGCCGTCCTGTCGACGGCGTTCTTCTTCAGCTCGCTCTTCCGCAGCCCGGCGGTCAGCATCGTCCTCACGATCCTGATCCTGTTCCTGGGATTCCTGATCGTCGACGGGGTCGTCGGGGCCGACCTGGGCTACGAACCGTGGTTCTCGGTCCTGTATGCGGGCGGCGTGATCGGCCTCGTGCTCGTCGGCCAGCCGCACTACCTCGCGTCGACCTCGCACGTGGGCGGTCGGGTGATCACCACCCACGTCTGGAACCCGTACATCTGGGAAGGGACCGTGATCATGCTCGCCTACTTCGTGGTGTTCCTGCTGCTGAGCGGCGTGATCTACCAGTTCAAGGAATCGAAGGGATAGCGCCATGGCGAAGATCGAGGTCCGCGGGCTGTCGAAACGCTACGGCGGCAGCCCGTTCGCGCTGACCGACGCCTCGTTCACCTACGAGGGATCGGGTGCGATCGGCTATCTCGGACCGAACGGCGCCGGCAAGACCACGACCCTGAAGCTCCTGACCGGGCTGCTGCGCCCGAGCGGGGGATCGGCGCTCATCAATGGGGTCGACGTCCAGCGGGACCGCAAGCACGCGCTCGCGGACGTCGGGGCGGTGATCGAGACCCCCGAGCCTTACCCGACCCTGACCGTCCAGGAAGCGATCCAGATGGTCAGCGAGTTCCGAGGCGGGCCGGTCGCGGACTTCGCCCCGCTCGTCCGCGACCTCCACGAGAAGCTCGACCTGCCGCCCTTCTCGGCCCGGACCGGCCGCCTCTCCAAGGGTCAGCGCCAGCGGGTCGTGATCGCCGGCTCGCTCGTTCGAGACCCGCACGTGATCATCCTGGACGAGCCGACGAGCGGCCTCGATCCGAAAGAGCGGATCCTGATCCGCAACCTCCTCGTGGACCTCAAGCGCGATCACCTGATCCTGATGAGCTCGCACCTGATGCAGGAGGTCACCGAGATCTGCGATCAGGTGATCTTCATCAACGACGGGAAGATCCTGCTCCGAGACTCGGTCGACCGCATCGGCGAGCTGTTCCGGACGCGATCGGTCGAGGTCGAGTTCTCAAGCCCCGTGCTCATCGACAAGATCACGGCGATCGGCGGGCTCGTGAAGGGCGCCCGGGTCGTCGGCGAGCGTCGCTTCCGGATCGACTTCGACGGCACGACGTCGGCCCGGGCCGAGCTCTTGCAGCAGCTCGTCAAGCTCGGCCCCGTGATCTCCTACACCAGCGGCACGCTCGCGCTCGAGGACGCGTACCTCGCGCTCATGGGGGCCCGGGAGCCGTCCGGCGCCTCGGCGAACTGACCGCCGGCCCGCGCTCGGGCGCCCACCTCGCAAACGCTTATCCCTCGCCCGCCGCTCGAGCGGTCGGGCGATGGGCGACCAGGACCTCTCCACCGAGCTCCTCGGCCAGGGCTACCAGCTCGTGGGGAAGCACAGCGCGGTCAAGCTCTGCTACTGGACCCGCGAGTCGATCACGCGGGGTCGCGACTGCTACAAGGGCCGCTTCTATGGCATCGAGAGCCACCGGTGCCTGCAGATGTCACCGGCGATCGACTCCTGCAACCTCGCCTGCCGATTCTGCTGGCGGAACCAGGGCTGGGAGAACGACGCGGTCATGCCGGAGTACGACGACCCCGAGACCCTGCTCGATCGCTCCATCGAGGCGCAGCGACGGATCGTCTCGGGGTTCAAGGGCGACCCGCTCGTGCGCCCGGAGCGCTGGGAGGAGTCCCAGACGCCGCGCCACATCGCGATCTCGCTGACCGGCGAGCCGACCCTGTACCCGAAGATGAACCGTTTCCTCGAGCTGTGCCACGCGCGCGGCATCACGACGTTCCTCGTGACGAACGGCACGAACCCGGATGCGCTGCGGCATCTCGACCCCCTCCCGACGCAGCTGTACGTCAGCGTCACGGCGCCGAACGAGGCGGTGTTCCGACGCCTGACGCTCCCGGCCCACGCGGACGCCTGGGCGCGCCTCGAGGAGTCGCTCGCGATCCTGCGCGGGCTGCGCACGCGCCGGGTCGTCCGGCACACGCTCGTCCGCGGCTGGAACCTGGGATGGGTCGACGCCTACGCGGCGCTCGACCTCACCGCCCGACCGGACTTCATCGAGCCGAAGGGCTACGTCTACATGGGACGCTCGCGCCAGCGCCTCTCCCGCGACCACGTTCCCACCCACGAGGAGATCGGGGGGTTCGCGCGCCGGCTGGCCGAACGCACCGGCTACCTCTCCCTCGACGAGTCGCCCGAGTCGAAGGCGTACCTGCTCGCCCGGACCGCCGAGGGCCGCTACCTCTCCGGACACGCCCCCGAGGCGGGGGCCCCGCCACCGATGGCGACCGCCTAGCGCGGCGCTACACCCGCCAGCTCAGGATCTCGACGAGCACCGCGGCCGCGATCCCCATGCCGATGACCAGGTACGGGTTCAGCTTGAGCGCCCGCGTCTCCTCCATGTCGTAGTACTGGATGAGACCGGCCGCGCTCGAGAAGCCGGACCGCCGATTGTCGGGCATCGCGGCTGGAGCGAGCGCGGCGGCGGTATATAACCCGCTCGCGCGCCGTCCCGGCTATCGAAGGAGGCCCGGCCCGCCGAGCTCGTAGATCGAGTCCTCGAGCGCGTCGGCGAGGCGCCCGGTGATCCCGCCGGCGACGGCGCTCGCGCCGCCGCTGAGCAGGCGCTCGAGGAACGGACGGGGCGGGGCGAGCCGCAGGGTCTTCCCCGACGGCACCCCGGTCGCCCGGGCGAGCTCCTCGAGGGCGAACTCGCGGTCGCCGAGCGCGTCGACCAGGCCGAGCTCGAGGGCCTTCGCCCCGCTCCAGAACTCGCCGGTCGCGAGCGCGCGGATCTCCTCGACCGGGCGCTTTCGCTCGCGCGCGACGGCCGCGACGAAGACGTCGTAGCTCTGCTGCGCGACCGCGAGCAGCTTGCTTCGCTCCTCGTCGGTCAGGGGCCGGTACCCTTGGTAGGCGTCCTTGTGGACGCCCACGTGGACCAGCTCGAGCCCGATGCCGAGCCGTCGCAACAGCTCTCGGGTCGCGAGGTGCGGCAGGACGACGCCGATCGAGCCGACACCGGACTCGGGATAGGCGAAGATGCGCCGGGCGCCCAGGGCCGCGAGGTAGGCGCCGGACGCGCCGAGCGCCCCGATGGTAGCGAAGACCGGCTTCTCCGCGTCGAGCCGCTTCACGGCGAGATAGAAGTCCATGGAGGCGATCGCCTCCCCGCCGCCGCTCGAGATGTCGAGGAGCACGCCCCGGATGCGGCGGCGCTGCCGCAGCCCGCGCAGCAGCCGCAGGAACGGCTCGACCGAGCGGTCGCGGATCGTGCCGCGGAAGCTGACGTGGGCGAGGCGCTCGCGCATGGTCCGGGACCGGCGCGAGCGCCGGCGCGGATATAATCCCGGCCGCGGGGTCGCCCACGGGACCTTTCAAGTAGGGCGTTACCCGAGTCGACGGCGTGCGCATCCTGATCCGGCCGCGCGGGCCCGTCGTCGCCCTGCTCCTGCTCGCGCCCACGATCCCCGAGCTGCTGACGGGCTCGACGCCCGTTTCGGAGATCGTCTACGCGCCGCTGACGTTCGCCTTCGGTTTCGCCGGCATCGTCGGGCTGTACGGCTGCGGCGCGCTCCTCATCCGAGAGTTCGCGGTCTACTTCGGGAAGGGCTGGGGGTCGATCCTCCTGCTCGGGGCCGCGTACGGCATCGCCGAGGAGGGGCTGGCCGTGCACACCTTCTTCGAGCCCGCCGGACGGCCGCCGGTGGGCGTGCTGGGGGCCTACGGCCACGCCTTCGGGGTCAACTGGCTCTGGGCGCTCGGGCTCACCGCGTTCCATGCCGTGTACTCGATCGCGCTCCCGATCCTGCTGGCCCGACTCTGGTTCCCGGCGATCCGGGACGAACGGTGGCTGGACCGGGGGGCGGTCGCCCTGGTCGCGGCGATCTACGTCCTCGTCGTCGTCTTCTTCGCCCGCATCGCGCCGTTCGCCCCGAGCCCGGAGCTGCTCGCGCTGTTCCTGGGGATCGCGACCGTCCTGATCGCCCTCGCGCTTCGCGTCCCCGGCGACCTGTTGCGCGTGCGCCCCGGTCCTTCGCGGATCGGCCCGTGGGGGCTGGGCGCGGCGGGCAGCCTGTTCTTCGCGGGGTGGACCCTGGTCCTTCTCTTCTCCGGCCTATCGAGCCGCGTGCCGGCCGTCGCGGCGGCGGCGGTGCTCGTCGCGATCTCCCTCGTGGCGATCGCGCTCGTCCTGGGGCGCGTGGGCGCCGAGGGCCTCGAGATGTCGGAGTTCTACTTCGCGACCGGGATGCTCGTCGACCTGATGCTCTGGGACTTCCTGGTCGAGTTCAGCGTCCCCGGCATCCTCGCGGTCGCCGCGATCTTCGCCTATCTGCTCGTCCGGCTCCACCGGACCCTGCGCCGGCGGTCCCTCTCGCCCGCTCCGACGAGCGCGCGCGACGGCGCGGCCGGCTAGGCCGGCGGCCCCCGGGCAGTGGCGTCGAGGCGGTCCCGGTGCCTAGGTGGGCAGCCGCCCCGTCGGCGGGCACCCTCGGCCGCGGCGCCACCAGGACCGCCCTTCGCGGGCCGGCAGACCTGCGACCGCGGCGGGCTGGTTCGGAGGGTTCGTTCGGTGGTCGATGGCGGTCTCGGCAAGATTCCGCAGCGCGAAGGCGTTCATCGAGCGGACGAGCGCGGGGAGGGGATTGTTCCCAGCGCACCGCGCGCACGCACCGACGGACCTCACGACCGGTGAGCAGTTTGGGCCCGGGCGCAACCGCTTTCGCGCCTCCTCCCTCGGGCTAGCGTGCCGGACGCGGCGCCGCCGCTCTTTCCCGTTCTGCCCGAGGACTTCGACGAGTTCGTCGAGTGGCTCGACCGGTTCGGCCGCGCGCTCGTGCTGCTCGACGAACGCCCGCTCCCGGAGGTGGGAGCGGTCGTCGCCGACGCGGCCGCCCGCGTGCGCGACCACATTCGGACCTTCGACCGGGTCCTCCTCGGTCCCGCGGAAGGGGCGATCGCGCGCGGCGAGAGCTCGCGCCTGATCGCCGACCACCGGTGGTTCGAGACCTCGCTGGAGCAGCTCGACTGGTGCTACGGGATCGTCGCGCGCGAGGACCATGGCGGCCACCGGCAGGCGCTGGGTCAGTACGCGCGGCTCTTGGCCGAGGCGCTGCGGCGGCACCGTGCGCGCGAGCGGGCCCGCAGCACACGAGATCGGACCGCTCCGACCGCGGTCGGCCCGGGCGTCGGGAAACCCTAAAGAGCGCCCGCCGGGAGCGACCGGACGACGCCGATGGCCGAGCGCTCGACGGACGCCGTCTGGGTGGAGAAGTACCGCCCGGCCCGCCTCGGCGAGATGGTCGGCCACGAGGCGATCGTGCCGCTCCTGAGCGCGTATGCCCGGAAGCGCTCGATGCCCCATCTCCTGTTCGCCGGGCCCCCGGGCACCGGGAAGACGACCGCCGCGCTCGCGCTGGCCCACGACATGTACGGCGCCGAGTGGCGGCAGAACTTCCTCGAGCTCAACAGCAGCGACGAGCGTGGCATCGAGACGGTGCGCACGACGATCAAGCAGTACGCGCGCACGGCGCCGCTGGGCGACGTGCCCTTCAAGCTCCTCTTCCTCGACGAGTCCGACAACCTCACCAGCGAGGCCCAGGCATCGCTGCGCCGGCTGATGGAGCGCTACTCGGCGTCCTGCCGGTTCATCCTCTCCTGCAACTACTCCTCCCGCATCATCGATCCGATCCAGTCGCGGTGCGCGGTCTTCCGCTTCCGCGCCTACAGCCCGGCGGCCGTGCGCACCGAGCTCGAGCGGATCGCGTCGGCCGAGCATAAGCGCGTGCACCCCGAGGCCTACGAGGCGATCGTCGCCGCGAGCGGCGGGGACATGCGTCGGGCGATCAACCTGCTGCAGCTGACGGCGACCTACGCCGACGAGATCACGGCGGAGACCGTGCGCGAGCACGCCACGGTGCCGCTGCGGCGGGAAGTCGAGGGGATGCTCGGCGCCGCGCTCTCCGGCGACTTTCTCGGGGCGCGGGACCGCCTCTACGCGCTGTTCACCGACCGGGGCGCCTCGGGCGAGGAGATCGTCCGAGCGATGCACGCCTACCTGCCCGAGATCGGCGAGACGGTGCTGCCCGCCCGCGAGAAGGTGCGGGTCGTCGAGCTCCTCGCGGAGGCCGATTTTCGCCTCGCCCAGGGCGCCGGCGAGCGCGTCCAGCTCGAGGCCGTGCTGGCCCACCTCGCGACGCGCTCGCCCCTGCCCCGGTAGCCCTCATGGCGCGTCAGCGGGACGTGGGCGCCAAGCCGCGCGTGGCCCGGCAGGCGGTCGCGGTGGGCGAGCTCGCCATCGCCCGGTCGACGCGCGAGGCGATCCGGCGCGGCCGGGTGGACAAGGGCGATCCGGTCGCGGCCGGGGAGCTCGCGGGTCTGCTCGCCATGAAGCGGACGCCCGAGCTGATCCCGCACTGCCACGCCGTCGGGCTCACGGCGAGCCGTGTCGAGATCCGTCCCAGCCGGCGCGGCGTCCGGGTGCGGGCGGTCGCCGCGGCCGTCGACCGCACCGGCGTGGAGATGGAGGCCCTCGTGGGAGCGACGGTCGCCCTGCTCACCGTCTGGGACATGGTGAAGTACCTCGAGAAGGACGACCGCGGTCTTTATCCTCGGACATCTCTCGGCCCCGTGCGCGTCCTGCGTAAACGCAAGGGCGCGGGCGCGCGGGGATGAGCGAGGCGAGGGAGCCGGTCAGCGGGGCGGGCCGGCATCACCTCGGGGGCTCGCGATCGCTCGGCGTTGCGGTGCTGTCGGTCTCCGACACCCACACCGAGGACGACGACCCGTCCGGAACGCTCGCGCGGGAGCTTGTGACCCAGGGCGGTCACAAGGTCGTCCACTACGCCCTGGTCGCGAACTCCGTCGCGGACGTGCGCGAGAAGCTCGAGCCCTGGCTTGCCGCGCGCGCCGTCGAGTGCGTGATCACGGTCGGAGGGACGGGCGCGAGCTCTCGCGATCTGACCGTCGCCGCGCTCGAGGGGATGGGGGGCAAGAAGCTCGAGGGCTTCGGGGAGATCTATCGGTCGCTCAGCTTCGCGGAGGTCGGACCGCTCGCCATCATCAGCCGGGCGGGGCTGTACCTGATCCAGGGCAAGCCGGTCTTCGCGCTGCCCGGCAGCGAGCGCGCGGTGCGCACCGCGATCGAGGCGCTCATCCTGCCCGCGGTGATCCACCTGGTCGAGGAGCTCGAGCGCTAGCGGCCCGCGTTCGAGGCGCGGACGGCGAGCGCCCCCATCGGCGGGGGACCCGGATCGAGCAGCTGGAGCGGGAGGCCCTGGAGGCGGCAGAAGTCGTCCCACGCCGGATTCGCGTCGACGTGGTGCGCGAGCAGGAGCCCCCGCGGGCCCAGCGCCTCCCAGGCGGTCCGCAGCTCCGCGCGCGTCATCGCGACCTCCGGGCCGTTGTCCGAGAAGAAGACGTCCACGGGCCGCACGGTCGCGAGGAGCTCGCGCAGTCGGTCCGGCGTGTTGCCGAGGGCGAGGGTCCACCGCGCGCGCAACGCCGGCGGCACCAGCTGGCCCACGCCGACGTCGTGGACGCCGCGCATGCGCCCGGCCGTCGTTCCCGGTCCGAGCGACGTGAGCGCCCCGCTACCGTTGCGCTTGAGCGCCGCCAGGACCCAGGCGGTGGAGTATCCCGGACGGACCCCGGTCTCGACGACGATCCTCGGACGCACGAGCCGGACGATCAGGTACAGGAGCGCGCCCTGAGGGAGCTCCCGAGTGAACGCGAGCCCGGCCCCCCGCTGCATCAGCACGTCCGGCAGGTCGCTCTCCCGGAGCTCCCGCCGCAGCGGCGCGAGATCCGCGGGCGAGCGCTCGGTCACCTCTAGGATCTTGTCGAGGGCCGCCTGGCGCAACAGGAGCATGCGCTGGCGGATCGCCTTGCGGGCCGCCGGGGAGAGCAGCGAGTGGGGGCGCTCGGAGCCCTCGGCGAGGGCCGGCACCGACTCCCCCGGGGGCGTCGTGAGCCCCGGCCGAGGTGCGGACGTCCCCGGCCGGGAAGGCACGAGCGACACAGAACGGTCTCCCCAGACCGCCGGACCGTAAGAACGTTCGGAAGCCCCCGGATCGCACGTGGACGCGCCCCGCGCCGCCGTCCCGCCCCGACGACCGACGCCCGGAGGTCGTCCTGACGCCGGAGTAACTGCGTTCGACCGCGAGCGATTAATAGGCGCCCGGCCTAAAACCGGCCGGTACGGTCTATGTCGGTCCAGGAAGTGGGCGGAGCGACGTTCGACAAGTTCGCCCAGGAGAACGGCGCCGTGGTCGTGGACGTCTGGGCGCCGTGGTGCGGACCGTGCCGCCAGGTCTCGCCCATCGTCGACCGGCTCAGTGAGAAGTACAAGGGCAAGGTCGCCTTCGGGAAGATGAACTCGGACGACAACGGCGAGAAGGCCGGGGCGCTCGGGATCATGAGCATCCCGACGCTGCTGTTCTACAAGCAGGGCAAGCTCGTCGACCGGATCGTCGGTGCCTACCCCGAAGAGGTCATCGACGAGCACGTTCGCCGACTGCTCTGACTGTTCCGCCCGGGGCACGGGCGTCCCGGCCGGGGGCGCGCGGGCGCGGCTAGGGCCGGCGCATCGGAGGGCGACGCGGTCGCCGACGCGGAGCGACCATGAGCGCCGCGGCCGGTGACCCGCAGCTCGCCCGCTACTCGTTCCAGCGCAAGCTCGACGAGATCGCGGCGGTGCGCGGCCGGGCGACGGAGCTCGTCAGTCTGTACATCTCCCCGGGCAAGCAGATCTCGGACGTGATGTCGTACCTGCGCAACGAGTACGCCCAGAGCTCGAACATCAAGAGCCGGACGACGCGCAAGAACGTGATGTGGGCGATCGAATCGCTCATGGGCCGGGTCCGCCAGTACCGCGAACCCCCGGCGAACGGGGTCGCGTTCTTCGTCGGGTCGAAGGCGGTGGGCGCGGACAAGTCGGAGCCGGTCACATTCATCGTCGAACCGCCCGAGCCGCTCAACACCTACCTGTACCGGTGCGACTCGACGTTCTTCCTCGACCCGCTGCTCGAGATGGTGCACGAGCCGGACGTCTGGGGCCTGATCGTGATGGATCGCGCTGAGGCGACGCTCGGCCTCCTGCGGGGTAAGCGCGTCGAGACCCTGCGCAACCGCCAGTCGCTCGTGCCGAGCAAGCACGGCCGCGGTGGCCAGTCCGCGCACCGCTTCGAGCGCATGATCGAGCACGCGGCGCACGAGTTCTTCGTGAAGGTGGCCGAGATGGCCGGGGAACTGTTCCTGCCGCGCCAGGAGACGCTGAAGGGGATCCTCCTCGGCGGGCCGGGCGCCACGAAGGAGTACTTCTACAAGGAGGGCTACCTGCACCACGAACTGCAGCAGAAGGTCGTCCTGCCGCTGTTCGACACCGGCTACACCGACGACTTCGGACTGCGCGAGCTGGTCGAAAAGGCGACCCAGACCCTCCACGGCCTCGAGATCACGGAAGAAAAGCGGATCGTCCAGCGCCTCTTGGGCGAGATCCGCAAGGCCGAGAGCGGTCTCGCGGCCTACGGCGAGGCGGACGTCCGCCGGGCCCTCGACCTCGGCTCCGTCGACACGCTCCTCGTGAGCGAAGGGATCCGACGGCGGCGCGTTGGCTTCCGTTGCTCCGCCTGCCAGACGACCTTCGAGCGGACGCTGCCCGACGACGAGATCGAGGCGGCGCGGGAGGGCCCGTGCCCGAACTGCGGGCAGCGCGCCCTGACCGAGGTGAGCTCGGAGGACTTCGTGGAGAGCCTGTTCCGCCGGGCGAGCGACTCGGGGGCGAAGGTGCGGCTCATCTCGTCGGAGAGCGAGGAAGGGGAGATGCTGGCCAAGGCGTTCCAGGGGATCGCCGCCCTGCTCCGCTACCCGCTTCCCGCGGCGACCCCGGCGCGGCGGGCGTAGTCCGGGCCCCCGCGATCACCAGAGGTGCGACAGCGGATCGTCTTCCTCGGGCGGGGGCGGGGGTGGACCCGCGGCGCGCGGGGCACGGCCCGCGGGTCCGGAGCCCCCCGGAGGATAGAGGCTCGCGTTCGGGTACGCCGGCGGCGGGAGCTGCCGTCGCCGGGTGATCAGGACGAGCCCGACGAGCGCGGCCACGACCACCACGCCCACGCCGATCCCGACGGCGGCGAGCAGGGAGTGGGCCGCCGGCGCGGCGCCGCAGGAGGTGCCGGTGACGAGGCAGTCGCTGTCCCCCTGGGCCTGGCCCACCGACATCGGGACGCCCTGCACCGAGGTGGAGGCGACCTGGTCGGCGCCGGAGGCGATCTGGTCGACCCCGGCCGCGGGGGTCGCGGGCGTCAGGTCGGTGACCGACGGGTTGAGGGCACTGGCGACGTAGAGCCACTGCGAGCCGGCGACGCCGAAGTGGCCGTGCGCGAACGGGAGCGCATCGACGGCGGTCATCTGGGCGGATGCCTCGCCCGACGCGTTCGTGAGCGGCACCGAGGAGCCCGAGCCGAACAGGTCGACCTGCGTCGGGACCAGGATGAAGCCCTCGCGCACGCTGAACGGTCCGATGACCTCGAGCGAGAGGGTCTGGTACGAAACGCCGCCCCAGCTCACGGTGCCGCCCGAGCTACCGATCACGGAGACGTTCCCGCTCGCGGCGACCGAGCCGCCGATCGTCGAGCGCGGCACGGAGACGTTCAGGAGCGGGCCGGTGTGGAAGTAGGAGTACGTCGCCGAGAAGGCGCCGCTCGCGGTGAAGGCCGCCGAGTCGTTCCACGAGCTACCGCTCGCGAGGTCGAGCGGGATCAGGCCGAGCGGGGTCGCGAACTGGACGTTCGCGGTCGAGGTGACCGCGGCCGAGAGGTAGGAACTCCGCAGCGGACCGTGGGCGCTGTCCGTGAGGTTTCCCGTCACCTGGAGGTGGGAGTTGTTGAGTGCGATCGCGGCCGCGGGGCTCCCGCTCTCGTAGACGGTGCCGGCGACGGTGAAGTTGGCCCACGCGTCCACCGACTCCCAGGCATGGTAGTAGATGTCGGCGGTGTGGACCGGCGACTTGCAGGTCGGCGTGCAGTACTCGACCGACAGGATCGCACCCATCGTCCGGTTGACCGAGAGCTCGAAGTCCTCGGCCGTGAGGTTCGTCTGGTTGAGGATGACCGTGTAACCGTAGGTCGCGCTCCCCTGGTAGGCCCAGCCGGACGCCCCGACGCCCGAGAAGTCCACCGTTCGCACGGCACCGTAGGCCCAGACCGTGAACGTGGCGCCGGGGGTGAGGTCGCTGGTGGGGCTCGCGGCCGCCGCCGGAACCGCGCAGACGAGCGCCACCGCCGTGGCAATCGAAAGGATTGCCGTCGCGCGTCCGACCCGAACGTTCATCCCCGCCCACGACTCCCGAACCGTGTTCGGGAGCTACGATGCGGCAAACGGCTCTTAAGCCGGAGTGTCGCGTGGCTCTAGAGCGGTTGGACGGCATGCTATACCGTCGCATCCGGTCGGGGCAGGATCCGTGCGGGCGCTGACGGAGGCCGAGGCCCGGGTCATCGCGGTGATGCTCGCCGCGCGGCCGGACCGCGAGCGCGAGCGACTGCGCCAGGTCGAGGTCCCCCGCTCGACCTACCACGCGGTCCGGCGCCGTGCCTACGAGGAGGGTTGGCTGCGCGACCGGTACGTTCCGCATCCGGTGCCGCTCGGGCTGCCCCACGTGACCTTCCTCGTGGCCCGCCCGTACGCGGACCGCCAGCCGGAGTTCCTGCGCGAGGTCAGCGCGGACGCCGGGAACGTCGTTCTCTGGTCGGGGAGCCAGCTCGCCCTGGCCGTGCTCTTTCATGCCCGCCCGGACAGCGGCCCGAAGCTCGCCGACCGGCTCGAGCGTCACCGCCTCCTCGCATCGCCGATCGCGATGACGGTGCGCGCCGACGCGCCCACGGTACCCGTGTACTTCGATTTCGAGGGCCTCTGGTGCCACCTGACCGGCACCGAGGGCACGCTCGCCTACCCCCATGGTCTGGGCGGGCCGCTCGACGGGAAGGACGACGGCGGCCCGGCACCGCTGTCGAAGCACCAGGAGTGGGCGCTCGGCGAGCTGCTGCGCCGCCCGTTCGACGCGGTCGCCCAAGAGCGCGGCGGACACCTCGTGGGTCCGTTCGGGCTCCCGTTCTCCCAACGCAAGATGCTGATGCGGGGCTGGATCGCGCACCGAACCCTGCTGGAGCCGGGGCGGCTGCCGCCCTACCAGGGCCGCTCCCCGAGCCAGGTGGTGCTCGTCAGCGGGACTCCCAAGGCCGGCGCCCGGCCGGAGCTCCTGTTTTCCACGCTCACTCGAGAGTGCCTCGTGTTCCCGTTCCTGTTCGTCGTCGGGACCGAGCGCTGGCTCCTGGCGGCGCTCGGGGGCGACGGCCCGACGGCCGCTCCGGACTCCGGGCGGCGCCCGGTCCTCCCGACGCTGCGCGCCGCGCTCGAGGGGATCGAGGTCCTCCAGGAGCCCGCGAGCAATTTCGTCTCCTCGGTCGACCACCGATACGACCGACTGCTCGCAGCCGCGCCCGGGTCCTCGGCCCCGGCGAAGCCGTGATATCGGCGGCGCTCGCTCCCCGCGCCGGGCGCGTAGCCTAGCTTGGATAGGGCATCGGGTTCCTAACCCGGGGGTCGAGGGTTCAAATCCCTCCGCGCCCGCCCGGAAAGCCTCCGGCCGCTCCCTCAGCGCCCGACCGCACGCAGCACCGCGACGACCCGGTCCGGTCCGTGGCGCCCCGTCTCCGGTCGGTCCGGCAGGGGGCCGCCCCCGCCACGGCAGGGGGCTCCATCGCGTGATAGCCCATCGCAGACCGAGGCGCGAACTCTTTAGGGACCGCGCGGGTCTCCACATCGAAAGCTCTCCGGGCCAGGCGCGAAGGCGA